>JAJEHF010000201.1 GCA_022823865.1 Bryobacterales bacterium | reverse complement strand
CTCTACCAAGTCCGCGAAAGTCGTTCGGTCGATCACGCACGACAGCGCGCGCTCGACGCGATCCCACATCTCCGGAAACGGCGAGTCCGTCGGTTCGTCGGCGAACGGACGCTTGGCAGGCTGGAATGGACCGTCGATCTGGCGCAGGATGTCGCCCACGGTGATCTGATCGGGAGGACGGGCCAAGAAGTAGCCCCCATCAACGCCGCGACGCGATCCGAGGTAGCCGCCTTGCTTGAGCTGGGCAAGGATCATTTCCAAGAACTTCTGCGGGATCTTCTGCCGCTCCGCGATCTTGGCGATCTTGACCGGCTCGGGCCGGCCTTGGCGGGACAGTTCAAACACCGCTCGGAGCGCATATTCGCCTTTCACGGAAACGTCCATGCCGAATCCCTACCATTTTACTAGGGATTCGGGCCAAGGCCCGGTTCGAGGCCCGCATCAGGCGATCACGGCAGAACACTTGCGGCACTCGCTGCGCCGCTTGGCGTTCATGGCGCCGCAGGCGGGGCAGCGGTTGTAGGCGATCTGGCAGTAGATGTTGGTCGCGAACACGCCGCTGCCGAGGATGAGCACCATGAATCCGGCCAGGATCAGCAGGTCAAGCACGGTATCTCAGCATGGCATATCCAATCCAGTACGACCGGGTTTCGGCCCGGGCAGGCGGCCGACGAGCCAAGCGCTAGTACGTCCAGCGCCAGAGCGAGACGCCCGCCGTGAAGCCCGCCCCGACAGCCGCCATGAGGACCAGGTCGCCCTTCTTGAGCTTGCCCGCGTCGATCGCGTCGCGCGTGGCCAGCGGAATCGTCCCGCCAGTCGTGTTGCCGTAGCGATCGATGTTGATCAGCGTCCGTTCCAACGGCAAGCCCATGCGCTCGGCTACCGACGTGATAATGCGCCGATTGGCTTGGTGCGGGATCAGCAGATCCACGTCGTCCGCTGTATATCCGTTGCGCTCGAGCACGTTGACGCACAACTCGTACATCTTGCCCACTGCGTAGCGGTACACTTGGCGGCCGTCCTGATGCACGAAGTGCAGCCGGGCATCGATCGTTTCGTGTGTCGCAGGCTGAGCGCTGCCACCGGCAGGCATGCTCAAGTACTTGCCCCCGGAGCCGTCAACCTCGTTGATGAAGTCGATCAGGCCGCCCTCTCCATCGCGGGCAGGCTCGACCAGGAAGGCGCCGGCTCCGTCGCCAAACAACACGCAGGTCGCGCGATCCTCGTAGTCGATGATGCGTGACATCGTGTCCGCTCCGATCACGAGCACTCGTCGGTGGCTGCCGGACGCTACGAGCTGCGCGCCGGTCGAAAGGCCGTACAGCAGGCCCGAGCAAGCCGCCACCAGGTCGAAGCCCCACGCTCCCTTCGCTCCGATGCGATCCTGCACCAAGCAGGCCGTAGCCGGGAAAAACATGTCGGGCGTGACCGTGCATACGATGATGGCGTCGATGTCCGTCGCCTCCACGCCGGTCTTGGCAAGCACTTCCAAGGCCGCGTTCGTCGCCAGGTCCGACGTGGCCACGCCGTCTTCGGCAATGCGGCGCTCGTCGATCCCGGTCCGCGTGCGGATCCAGTCCTCCGAGGTATCGACGATCTTCTCGAGATCCTTATTGCTGAGGATCTTGGGCGGCACGTAGCAGCCAACGCCGGATATGGTGGCAGGCATAGGGAAGTGCGGCGCGGATATGCGATCAGTCGCTGACGCTAACGAAGCCCGGCCGCAGATACTATGATACTTGCACCGGCTCCGGGATCTTCCGGAGCGCGCGGCTCCATCCGCGAGCCGCGCGGAGGGCGACGAGCAGTTCTTCGACCCATGTGGGTGCCGAAGTGGCAGCGCGACCGCGCCAAGGGCGTGGATTCTCCGATCCCGACCCAAGTGGTCTCCAACGAGGAGATCTGGCCCCGGCCGCAGAACCGGACCCAGGCGCACTGGGAGCACCGCCTCGGCGAACTGGCGACTGCCAACGCCAAGCGCACCGGCATGGAGCGGCGCGCGTTTCTGCGCAGCCCGCTGGGCCTGGCGACCGCATTCTGGGCGGCCAACGAGGCCTTCGGCCAGCGCTACTGGGACGTCGACGCCGAGGAGATGTTCGAATTGGCCGCGCACGCGGAGAAGTGGCCGCGCGGCGAGTACTTCGTCTTCGATGTGCAGGCACACTTCACCAACGGTTTCGCGCTGAACTTCCGCCAGTCCGAGTTCATGCGCAGCATGGGCTTCGATCTCTCCGGCGATGCCGAGGCCTACAGCTTCAACACCTTCTTCAAGGAGATGTTCCTGGACTCAGAGACCGACATGCTCGTCATATCCGGCGTGCCCGGCCGCGAGAAGAGCCCTGCCGAGGAACGCGCGGCGCTGGTGGAGAACGCCGCCAGCGGGAATCCCGTCGACCCGATGCTAGTGCGCGGCGGAGGCATCTTGCCAAGCTGGCTGATGGCGAAGCGCCGCGAGGACATCAACCAGCTCGCCGGTGGCCAGCGCGCTCTGTCGCAGAGCAACTGCGCTCCCAACCACTATTGGGATCCCGCCACGGACCGCCAGGATCGTGTGGCCCTCAAGGAGCAGATGACCCGCGAGGTGCAGGAGTACGGCAGCGCGTCGTGGAAGCTGTACTGCCATTTCGACCCGGCGCGGACCGGCCGCGGCTTCCAGCTCGACGACGATGCCACCGCCTATTTCTACGAGGTGGCGCGCGAGCTCGGCCAGACGACGGTGAGCGTGCACAAGGGCTTCGCGTCGCAATCGCGCCGCTTCGGCCACCTGGCCAATCCCAAGGACGTAGAGCGCGCGGCGCTGCAGAACCCGGACTTCACCTTCGTCATCTACCACTCGGCCCTCAAGCACGGCCCGACCGAGCCGGCCTTTGCGGAGCCGGGCTTTTTCGACCCCAGCACGGGAGACTTCGCCTGGCACGAGATCCTGATGGACATCAAGCGACGCAATCCGGGCCTGGACAACGTCTACTGCGAGATCGGCAGCGCCTTCGCCACGCTGGCAGTCTCCCATCCGGTGATGTGCATGCACCTGATGGGCAAGAACATCAAGCACTACGGGGCCGACAAGGTGCTGTGGGGCACCGACTGCATCTGGTGGGGCTCGCCGCAGTGGTGCATCGAAGCGTTCAAGCGGTTCCAGATCAGCGACGAGATCTGCGAGAAATTCGGCTACGCCAAGCTCACCAAGCAGGACAAGGCGCGGATCTTCGGCCTCAATGCCGCCAAGATCTACGGAGTGGACCCGACGCTGGCCAGGCAGGCGATCCGCGCCGACGCGCTCAGCACGATGAAGGCCAGCTACCAAGCCGGCGAGCTGGAACCAGACAACGCCGCGCACGGGTGGGTGCGCGCCGACGCCTGACAGGTCCGAACGGGCCGCTACTGCGGCATCGCGAGTCCGCGCGCTGCTATTCGGAAGTCTGGATCACGCCAAGCATCTGCCACTCGTGCAGCTTCCGCTTCACGCTCTGCACGTTCTGCGACTCCGGCTCGTTCGTGGCGCCGATAAACGAGCGGTACTGGCCCGCCGCCTTCTCGAACTCTGCTCGCTGTTCGTGGATCATTCCCATGATCTGGAAGCTCTGTGGAAACTTCTTGGAGTCTTCGCTGGCTTGCATGGCCAGCACCATCTCCTCGGCCTTCTCCGGCTTGCCAGAGTTGAGGGCGGCCACCGCCGTGAGGAAGCGAACGTTGCCAGCGTTCGGATTCAGCTCGAGGTACGCGCTGCCCCATGTCTCCAAACCCGGCCAATCGCTCTGGTCCACCGCCATCTTGATCAGCGGCTCGTACGGCCTGAGGTACTTGGGATCGGCTTCGACGGCCTTGGAATACGCTTCCTTCGCTCCGGCAGCATCATCCGCGGCAACCCTGGCGTCGCCCATGGCCGCCCATGCGGCCGCGAATTCGGGATATTCGCCAACCGCCTTGGTGTACTGCGCTATCGCCTTCTTATGGTTCGGCTTTTTCTTGCGCATCTCGCGCAGGCCGGTCTGGTAGGCTTTCTGCGCGGCCTTCGGCGCCTTGAGAGTCAGCGCGCTGACCACGTCGCCGAGCAAGCCCTCGATCCGATGCAGCACGATCGTGCCGACATCGTTGTTCTCCATGACGCTGTACATCCCGAGTTGCAAGTCATCGGAGCGATATCCGGACAATTCCGCTCGCAACACGCACGCGCTGAGATCGAAGCGCCCCATGCCGATCTGGCGCATGCCGACGGCAGTGTAGGCACCGCCGCTCATCAGCGAACCCTGGCTTATCCCTGCGCCCGAGACGCTGGCATCCCTGGTCAGCAAGGTCGCATCGCCGCCCACGCGGAAGCTGAATCTCCCCTTGCTGTCGGTATAGCCCTCGGGGAAGGTGTTACCCGTGCAGACCCGCTGCACGACCACCGGCTCGCTAGGCGGCAACCCGTCGCTGGTCAAGACTCGCCCGTTCAGATACAAGGGCCTCTGCTGTGCGCCGAACGGATCGTTCTGCTGCCCGCCGAACGGATCGTTCTGCCGGGTGTTGTTGTTGAAACCGCCTTGATTCTGCGTCTGCCCGGTATTGCCGCGGCCACCGGTCGTGTTGCCGCTGCTGCCCGTATTGCCGCCGCCCGTGTTGCCGCCCCGCTGCTCCTGCCCGGACAGCGCTACGGCCGTAACGAGAGCCAAAGTTATCACTGGAATCAATTTGGGAATGCGCATGGCACCGCCTCCTCAGTCAGCCTACAGCAGGCACTTGCTGCATGAAGGCTAGCACACGCATCGCCGCGATGGTCCCGCCGCAGGCTGCCTGCGGGCGAAATCGAAGAAATCCGCCCGCGAATCGGGGTTTTCGTGCGCGTGGCGAGCCGTGCATCCGAACAGCCTCTTGATTGCCCGGCGCTAGAATAGATTCCTTGCGCGCATGCGGTTCCGCGGCATCTACGCCCCGCTAGTCACTCCGTTCGACCATCGAGGGAACATTTACTGGTCCAAGGTCGAGCACAACCTCGCACAGCTCCGCCGAACCGAGCTGTCGGGTTTCCTAGTCTGCGACCGCTGGGGAGAAGGACCGCTGCTCTCGGCTTCGGAGCGGGCGGAGCTCTGGCAGCGGGTCGCCACCCTTGCAGGTGCCGACGTGCAGGTGTTGGCCGCCATCTCCGGCTACGGCGTCACGCAAGCCCGCGAGGCCGTCGCGGCGGCGGAGGCGGCGGGCTGCGCGTGTGCCGTGCTGGATGCGCCGGATCTGAGAGCGCTGGCACCGCAAGCCGACGCCGAGGAACTGTTCTTTCGCGCGGTCGCTGACAAGTCAGCCCTGCCCGTAGTGGTCGAGGCAAGGCTGGGCGGCAATGCGGGCGTGGCGGCGCAGCGTCTGGCTTCGCTAGCGACTCACCCAGCAATTGTCGGAGCGCTGGTAGAGGGCGGCAGCGGGGAGGATGTCGAAACCGCCGCGACGATGTGCGGCCCGGACTATTCGATCCTTGTGCGCGATCTGGGAGCAACCGTGCGGGGCCTCTCCAACGGCGCCCGCGCAGCGGTGCTTGCGATTGCCGCCGCGGTGCCGTTCCACGCCCTGTCGATCGAGGAAGCAATCCGCACGCGCGAGCGCGAGGCGGCCGCCGACCTGGTCGCGCGGGCGCTCGAACTTGACAGGCTGCTGCACGCGCACGGCGTGCCGGCTCTGAAATGCGCCTTGGACCTGCGCAGCTGCTACGGCGGTATCCCGCGGCTACCCTTGCTGGCTGCTTCGCCAGCTACGGCGACAGCGGTCTCGGGGGCGCTGCACGAGCTAGCCAGCTGAGCGGAACAGCGGCGACTACAGCAACAGCACCTTGTGGTCTGCAGTTCCGGGTTCGACCTCGGCGCGGATATCGTCGACGAAGCGAGGTCCGAACTTTGCGACCAGCGAGAGCACGCAATGGACACGCTCTTGCAGATTCTCGTTGGGGTAAATCCAGTCGGCCAGCTTGGCCGCGTGTCGCCGAGCCGTCGATGCCCGTCGCAGGGCTTCCCGCGCGACCTTGCCGTTGGCCCTCTCCAGCTGGTAGTCGATCTTCTTTCGCGACCGCCCGAAGCTCGCCGCAAGCGTAGGGTCGAACTCGTGAAGAGCCGACTCCGTTTCTTGGAGTCGGCCCCTGATCGCAGCCCGGCTCGCGGCGAGCTTGTCGTGCAGTGGCGGCGGCACGAGCGAATCCGCGATCAAGCCCTCGAATTCCTGCCTCGGGGCAAGACACTGGGCCGCCGTCAAGCCGTATTTCTCCAAGAGCTTCCGTGTCGCCTCATCCAGTACTGTGAACGAAGCCCTGGGCAACACGACCGGCATGCGCTCCAGCAGTCTTTCGTAAAGCACCGCCGACTGGGCCAGATACGCCGCCTCGGACGGCCCCGCGATCAGCGCCGCGGTGGGGAGCAAGAAGTCCTGCATCACCGGTCGCAGCAGTGCGCTCGGCGAGACCTCGAGCGGAGAGCCCTCCAGCCGATCCACGAGATCGTCGGCGCTATAGGCCCGGGACTCGGACACGAACGAGCTGTTCTTGCGCTTTAGGGCGATGCGCTCGGCGCCTTCGAAGAGCATCAGCAGCGATGTCGATTCCTGGACGTAAACCTGCTCGTGGTAGCCGGCGGACTTCAGCCCGCCACCCCTCCGGATCAGCGCATCGGCCAGCTCCGGCGCACGCTTGATCGCGTTGCGCAGCACTGGAACGGCTAGCTGGCGAATGCCCGGCTCCATCGGAGAGAGGAACAGGATTCCGGTGCTCTCCAGCAACTTGCCGTAGAGTCGCTGAAACCCCCTGCCGAATCCAGCGCCGTCGCCATAGGCGCTCCGGGCCAGGGCGACCGCCTCGGCCGCGTATGGCAAGCCCTCGCAGCAGGCCTCGAACTCGCTCGTGCGCGGGTCGGTGATCTGGACCGAACCGACAGCCGTGCCAAGCGCCCCGGCACTGCGCGCCGCGATCCTCTGCGGGCCGTCTGCGAGCGAGTGCACCCACGCATGGTTCACTTCCTCGAGGTCGTGGTCTTCGGTCGCAAGCCAGAAAACCGGCGTGGCGGGTGCGCCCCGGCGCGTCAGCTCTTCGGCGCAGCGTACCGCCGTGAGTGCTTTGTAGAGCGTAAACGCCGGACCGCCCAGCAAGCCCACTTGCTGGCCGGTGGCCACGACCACCGTGTCGGGTTGGGCCAGCCGATCCAAGCTGGACTGCGCCTCGCCGTCGCCGTCCCTGTTCTGGCTGGCGAGCGCGTCCACCAATGCCTTGCGATGGCCCGGCTCCAGACGGGTCGCACTCGCGGCGGCCTGGGCGGCGGCCAGCGACGGCGGGTGGCGGTAGAACTGGCCGACGCGGGAAAAGCTGGAGAGCAGGTCCGCGAACAACGGCCGGATGCCCGGCAATTCAGCCTGAGGGAGGGAAACGCTGCGCATCTCGCTCAGATATGGCCCCTGGCATCAACCTTCCAGACTTGCCGCACGGAGTCGCCTCGAACGCAGTACATCCGGTCATAGAGGTTGACGTTCGGGTCGCAGTGGGGCACGACCAACTCGATCTTGTCCCCCAGAACGATCTCTCGCTCGGCATCGGCCAGGGTCAGCGCACCGTGCTCGTCACCGCGAAACGCATAGGACAGGCCGGGCGGGCGGGCGACGTCCGGGCCAAATTCGCGGTCGGTCGCGAACGCCTTCAGGCCCGCGTCGACCGTGGCGATATCGTCGTGATTCTTGCTGACGACCGTGGCCAAGACGTGCAGCGCGTTGTGGAAGTCATCGTAGACCTCGCCGCCCCTGCCGCCGATGATCCGATAGTCGACGTCCATCAGCGCATAGGAGCCGACTTGCAGTTCGGTCATGCCCTCGAGGGCGGAATCAATGTTGTAGGTGCCAGTGCTGGCGCCCGACATGATCTCGGCGGGCAGCCCCTTGCGCCGCATGGCTGCGAAGCTGTCAAGCACCGGCCCCATGTAGCGCTCCGAGTGCTCCTTGCGCGCCTGGAATCCCTTCACGTGGGAGGACGCGCCGCAATAGCCGTGCACCCCCCGAAGGCGCAGATTGGCCAACTGATCGATGGTCTCGGCAAGCTGCACGGCCGCCGGTCCGGGCGGAATGCCGGTCCGCCTGCCGAGCGGGTCGATATCGACCAGCGCGTCGAGCCGGATCTTGGCCGCGCCAGCGGCCTCGTCCAGTTCCGCGGCATTGTCCGGATGATCGATCACGGCCATCGTGTCGGGCTGCTGCCGCGCCAGGCGCACCAAGCGGTGAACCTTATTCGGACCGACAGCCTCAGAAGTCAACAGCAAGCCGCCAATGCCGGCCGCCGCCATGGCCTCGGCCTCGCGGATTGTCGCGACGCAAACCCCCAGGGCCCCCCGACCGACCTGACGCCGGGCAATCTCGGAGCACTTGTGGGTCTTGGCATGGGGACGCAGGTCAACGCCAGCAGCCTTGGCATGCTCGCTCATGCGCCCGAGGTTCGCCTCGAAGGCGTCCAAGTCGAGCAACAATGACGGCGTGGGCAGATCCTGCTTGGTCACGCCCTCGATTTCCGAGCCGCGCGCCAAGCGCTCCTCGATCTCGTCAACGGAGTAGGCGCGAGCGTTGGAAGTCATGATCATCGGGGCTGCGAGAGCATGCATGCCCGTGCGGAGCCAATCTCGGCGGGACGGTCTCATTGGCGGAATTGCCCCCTGAATATTGATCATAGTCCGACGCGGGTCCATGGCACTAGCGCGATCGCGCAGTCGCCAGGCCTGCAGGTGTGCGATGAATTAACAAAGGCCATATAAGACGATCAAGGTAGTCGGCTCACTGCTGGAAACGACATCTCGGGCTAGCGAAGCACGACTCATGCCAACACGGGCAGACGTGGAATCATCGGAAGCCGCCGTTGATCATCGACGCCACGATCACGGGACTTGTGGGTCGTGGGTCCAAATGGGAGGCTAAGTACTTAGTTCCGTAAATACACTAACGTATTAATCGCTTGCGTTTTCCGGCCATTCATGGCATTCTGCGCTTGACGGATCCACCATGCCGCGCACGAGCCCCTATGCCATCAACTTGTCCCAAGACGAGCGCCGCGAACTGCAGCGACGGGCTGCCAGCTATACGTTGCCGTATTTCCAGGTTACCCGCGCCAAGATGGTTCTCCTCGCCTCCCAAGGCCTCCCCAATAGCCTCATCGCCCAGCGCCTCGACACCCGCCGCGAGGTCGTCAGTCTCTGGCGCAAGCGCTTCTTCGAACAGCGCTTGGACGGTCTCGAGGAACTCCCGCGCCCCGGACGCCCGCGGGCTTCCCCCCCCTGAAGTCGTCGTGCAGGTGCGCGCCTTGGCTTGCGAGCCCCCGTCCCAGCACGACCTGCCCCTGTCCCGCTGGAGCCTCGACGATCTCACCCGCACGGCCCGCGCCAGCGGCATCGCTGCCAGCGTCAGCAAAACCACCGTCTGGCGCTGGCTGCATCACGACGCCATCCGCCCCTGGCAGCACCGCTGCTGGATCTTCCCGCGCGACCCCGACTTCGCGTTCAAGGCCGGTCGCATCCTCGATCTCTATCACCGCACTTGGCAGGGCGCTCCCCTGCACGAGTCCGATTTCGTCATCTCGGCCGACGAGAAGACCTCCATCCAAGCGCGTCAGCGCCTGCATCCCACACTGCCCCCCGAACCCGGCCAGCCCGCCAAGGTCGAGCACGAATACAAACGCCTCGGCGCCTGGGCCTACCTCGCCGCCCGTGATGTCCATCGTGCCAAGCTGTTCGGCCGCTGCGAAGCCAAGTCCGGCATTGCCCCCTTCCAGCGCCTCGTCGACCAAGTCATGCAGCAGCCTCCCTACCGCCAGGCCCGGCGCGTCTTCTGGATCGTCGACAACGGCTCCTCCCATCGCGGACTCACCGCGATCCGGCGGCTGCGCCAACGCTACTCCAACCTCCTGTTGGTGCACACCCCGGTCCACGCCAGCTGGCTCAATCAGGTCGAAGTCTATTTCTCCGTGCTGCAGCGCAAAGCGCTTACCCCCAATGACTTCGACTCTCTGGACGATCTTGCCGAGCGGCTCCACTCCTTCGAGCGCTATTACGAGGCCATCGCCAAGCCATTTGAGTGGAAGTTCACTCGCAATGACCTAGACGACCTCCTCCGGCGGATGAAAACCCCCGGCCTGCCTCGTGACCAACTCGTCGCGTGAGGCGAGAATACGTTATCGAACTTACGGATTAGAGTACTAAGGGCGCGAGCCGAGGCATGTGGAGGCACGGACCCTCGTCCCCGCGCCAAGAAGACGATTTCGCGCGACGGTGCCTAGACCCTAAGGGTCGCGTTCCGGCGGAGGGTCCTGGGCCGTCAGAGCCCGGAGTCGCTCCTCCAGCGCTCGCACTCGCAGCTGCAATGCCTGCTTCTCGCGCTCCGCTGCCTGCTTGTCGCGCTCCGCGATCTGCCGCCGCCGCTCGGCTTCTTCCAGCCTGCCATCGAACTCCTCGCCCGTGCGAGGGTCAACGAACACCAGCACCGTCACCCCGGCCTGCCTCCGGCTGCGCAGGTCCAGTCCCAGCACCCGGCTCCGCAACGCGCCGCCCCTGCCCGTACCCTCGACCGGCTGCACCTGCTCGTACTGCCCCGCGCCGGCCACGTAGCCCTCAAGGGAAGTCTCCATCAAGGTCCCGGCCGGGTCCAGCCGCCAATACTCTCGGACCCCGATTCGGGAGTATTCCCGCGCCTTGTGCTCGGCATCGTTCTCCGCCGTCGACGGCGACGCCACCTCCAGCACGAAGTCCGGCGCCTTGCCTTCTTCCCAGATCCGGAACGAACCGCGACTGCCGCTGTGCTCCACCCCGAACACAACTTGCACATCCGGCTGCAGCCGAAGCTTGTTGTTGCCGCGCCGGTAATACACCACCAGTTCCATGGCCACCAGCACGTCCACACGCTCGCGGAAGTGGTAATCCAGGGCCGTCGCGGCCTGCCGCACGGCGTCCCCGTGCCCCACGCTCTGCGCGATCCAATGCCCTTCCGGGTACTCGACCTCGTCGGTCTCTGGCGCGACTCCCGCAGCGGCGGGCGATGTCAGTGCGGGAAGTTCCGTCTCTGCTGTGGCCATCGTCGCCCTGCAGCACGCGAACGCGCGTGAACGCCGCTGCTCTTGATTATAGAGTCGCCGCAGCAGGTCGGGACCGCCAAGTAGGTGACGCGATCGCGGTGCCAGCAATGCTCGGCCTCGCCCGACCGCCGGCGGCACCGTCGGCACGGAGACTTCAAGCAAGCGTCCACGTCGCAGCTCAGCAATGAGTCCAGCCACGCTTCGTCTCAACCAAACGAGAGCGGCCTTGCGGCGTAGGAACTTGACCGAATCGTCAACCTTACGCCGAGACAGGGAGTCGAGCAGCAGCAGGGCCGAGTGCCAGGCCGACTGAAGCAGCGGAAGCTCGCCGAGCGCGGTACCGGACTGTGTCCGCCGGGAATCCCCGGGTACCGCAAGCGACCGGATCAGCTAAAATCTCGGTTCATGTCGGCAGAACTGGGCGGATTCGCAGCCGCACTTCACACGCCCCGGCGAGAGGACGGCTCCATCGACCTTGAGGCGCTCGTACGCAATGCCGATTGGGTTATTTCACAAGGGGCCAGCGGAGTCGTGCCATGCGGCGGGACTGGCGAGTACTCCGACCTGACGCTCGCGCAAAGGAAAGAGATCGTCGAGCAGTTGGCCTGGGTGCCCAAGGTGAAGGCGAAGTTGGTCGTAGGCATCGGCTCGGGCTCGCTTCGGGATTCGGTGGGCCTGGCGCAACATGCTCTCCACACGGGCGCGGACGCGGTCCTGCTGCCGCCACCGCACTTCTATCGCTACGGAGCCAGCGACCTGCTGCCGTTCTTTCGCGCCGCGGCCCGAGCGATCGACGGCCCGACCATGCTCTACAACCTCGCCGGCTTCGTCAGCCCTCTCGACGCAGACCTTGTGGCAGAGCTAATCGGCACCGAGACGCACGTCATCGGCATCAAGGACTCGAGCGGAGGCTTGGAGATCCTGCGCAGACTCTCGCAAGCCGGCACACCCTGCGTGCGAGTGCAAGGACACGACGCGTGGCTGGCGGAGTCCTTGCGCCAAGGCTTGGCCGATGCCGCCATCTCAGGCCCCGCCAGCGTGGTGCCGGAAGCCATGCGGGCCGTCTTCGAGACCTTCGGAGACGAGGGCGCTTTCTCCGCCGCCACGATGCACTTCGAGCAGTTCTTGCAACGGCTCCAGCGCTTCCCCTACCCCTGGGCAATCAAGTGGGCGGCGCAGTACAGGGGTCTCGATCCGGTGACTTTCCCAGTCCCGTTGAGCGCCCAGCGAGACCAGGATAGGGAAGCATTCTTGTCTTGGTTCGAGACATGGCTGGCGAACGGCCCGCCGCCGGGCCCGGACTTTCGCAGGCCTTGATCGGATGGCGTCGGCAATGCAAGCGCGGCCGTCCACGATTGACCAAGTCGCCTCGGAGCGGGCGACCGTGCCTTCGATCGTGCGCGACGCCGCCGCGGCGTACGGCGGGCGAGCGTTTATCGTCGGTGAGAGCGGCCAGATCCTGACCTTCGAAGAGAACCATCGCCGCGCCAACCGCTTCGCGAACGCGCTGCAAGCCCGCGGCATCGGCAAGGGTTCTGTGGTCGGCGTGTTCAGCCGCAACTCGTTCGACTTCGTCACCGCCGGTTACGGGATCCTCGCCAGCGGGGCGGTCTTCACGCCCTTCAACTCGAGCTACAAGCGGCGCGAGCTGGTCCACCAGATCACGAACTCCGGCGCATCCGTGGTCTTCGCCGAGAAGGGCCTGCTTCCGCTGCTGCAAGAATGCAGGGACCAGATCCAAGGCTGCCGGGTCATCGAGTTGGAGCCGGGATTCTGGCACTCCGCGCCGGATTCGGAGCCGGAGCAGGAGACTGAACGCGACCGGGATGTGGTCTTCTTGCCCTATTCGAGCGGCACGACAGGATTCTCCAAGGGGATCGAGCTGACCCACGGCAATCTCGCCGCCGCCATCCGGCAACTGGTGTTCTCGCGGGCCGCGATGTTCGAGGAGCAGGGGCGCAGCTATGTCTTCCTGCCGCTCTATCACATCTACGGCTTCAACGTGGTGATGAATGCCCTGCTCGCCACCGGCGGCACGCTGCACCTGCGCCGACGCTTCGACATGGACGACTGCCTCGACAGCATCGAGCGGGAGCGCATCACCAGCCTGCCGCTGGTACCGCCGGTACTGCTCGGCATGCTCTCGCGAGACGATCTCGGGCACAGGGACCTGTCGTCCCTGCAGTGGGTCAACATCGGGGCCGCTCCGGTCCCTCTGCCCGCCGTGCATCGCTTCGTGGAGATGACCGGAATCACCGTGCGGCAAGGGTACGGCATGACAGAGACGTCGGGAATCGCAACGACGAACCCGACCGAGGCTCCCTTTGACGTCGCCGAAACTGCCGGCCTGCCGGTGACAGGTATGGATGCGGCGATCTTCGATCTGGCGACCGGCACGCGCCAGCTCCCAACCGGCGAAACGGGAGAACTCGCCCTGCGCGGCCCGAACATCATGCAGGGCTACCATGGTGCCCCCGAAGAGAACGCCGTCGCCTTGCGCAACGGTTGGTTCTACACGGGGGACATCGGCCACATCGACAGCTTGGGTCGCGTGCATATCGTGGACCGCAAGCGCGAGATGATCAAGTACAAGGGTTTCCAAGTATTGCCGGCGGAGTTGGAGTCGGTGATCTTGGAACTGCCCGAAGTCCGCGATGTCGCCGTCGTCGGCGTGAGGGACGCCCACGGCGCCGAGAGCCCGAAGGCATTCGTCACCCTGCATCCGGGCAAATCCCTGAGCGGCGAACGAGTGCAAGCGCACGTCAAGTCCCAAGTCGCTGGATACAAGCAGGTGCGGGAGGTCGAGTTCGTGGACGCGATCCCGCGCTCGCCGGCTGGCAAGATCTTGCGCAGGCTGCTGTGATCGATGATCGCTAGCCCGATCCCGGCTCTGCGGATAGCACGGCCGCCGGGACGGACTGTTCGATGAACAGCCGCGCCGCCTCCACCGCGCCGCCCGTCTCCTCGGCGGCGGGCACGAACTTCGCGAACTTGACCATGTCCGCCCGCTGCAGAAAGTCGCGCAGCAGCGTTTGGTGGTCGCGGCGGATGTGCGGGCCGCGCGACATCGCCGCGAGAAATTCCTCGGTCGTCTGCTCGGGCGCGCGCAGCGAGAATTGGTCTTCGATGTAGTGTCGCACGATGTCCGACAGCCGCAAGTAGAACAGCTCGACAGCGCCGCCGGCAAGCAGCCCGTCCGACAGCAGCGCGTCCAAGGCAGTCAGGGCGATCTCGTGAGGCGGCACCACTCGCGGAGCCGACAGCTTTTCCTTCCGGCGCTTCCACCACCACCAGGCCCCGCCCGCCGCGACAGCCAGCAGCAGCGCCCCCAAGGCCCACCACCACCAAGGCGCCGGCATGTCGAGCGGCTCCGCGATGTCCAGCAGGTCGGCCGTTTCGGGATCCGGCAAGACGCTTTCGACGGGGATCGTCAAGGCTTGCGAAGAAATGGAGTCGGAATCGTTGAGCGTCACTGTCAGCGGCGGGAGTTCGTATTCGCCCGGCAGGAACGGCTGCAGGACGTATTCGCGCACGCGCTCCACGCGTCCGCCGTCTAACAGGCGCTCCGATACCTCCTCGTCGCGCACAACCGCGAACTCCCCGAAGCCGACTTCGGAGTCCGGGAAGGCCACCGTAGCGCCCTCGTCAGCCACGACGGCCAGCCTGAGCAGCGCGCTTTCGGCCGTCGTGAGAGAAGAGCGGTCCAGCGTGAGTTCAAGGCGACCGCCCGCAGCCTCGAAAGTCTCGGCGATCGCAGGCTCAAGGTCCGGGGTGCCGCCCCCGCCGGCGCACGACGACCAAGCCAGCGCCGCGGCCAAGCATGCGCCGGTCCACGCGGTTCGCAGGTGGGGTGGAAGGCGCATCGCTGGCGTCATTTCCTCCTCCCGCGCTTGCGAAACAGCGTCCGCAGGTCGCGGACGTAGTCATGCCCGGTCTGCACCTCGACTTCATCGATGCCTGTGGTGCGGAAGAATGCGCGCCTCTGCTCGACGCGCTCCCGCGATCGCGCGGCGTAGTCGCGGCGGACCCGCGCGCTCGAGGTGTCCAGCAAGACAGACTCGCCGGTTTCCGCATCCTCGAGTTCGACCAGCCCCACGTTGGGAAGTTCCTGCTCGCGCTCGTCGCACACCGCGACGGCGACCAAGTCGTGGCGGCGAGCGAGGATGCGCAACTGCTTCCCGCTGGTCTCTTCCAGCGTCCCGCCGGTTAGGAAGTCCGACACCAAGAACACGATGCCCCGCTTGTGCGTGACGCGGCCAAGATACTCCAGCGCAACCGCCAGCGCCGTGCCGCGGCCGCTCGGCTGGAAGCGCAGCAACTCCCGGATGAGGCGCAGCACGTGGGTCCGCCCCTTGCTGGGAGGTATCGCCAATTCGACCGATTCGGTGAAGACGATCAGGCCGACCTTGTCGTTGTTGCGGATAGCGGCGAAGGCGAGCAGCGCGCAAAACTCTGCCGCGGCCTCGTTCTTGAGCTGGCTGCGGCTGCCGAACGCGCCGGACGCCGACAGGTCCACCACCAGCCACACGGTGAGTTCGCGCTCTTCGACATAGCGCTTGACGAACGGCCGGCCCATGCGCGCCGTGACGTTCCAATCGATGCTGCGGATCTCGTCTCCCGGCGTGTACTCGCGCACCTCGTCGAATTCCATCCCGCTGCCCTTGAAGACGCTGCTGTACTCGCCCGCCAACACGTCGTCGACCGCCCTGTCGGTCTGGATCTCGATCAGCCGGATCTTCTTGGCGACGTTGCGGGTGAACTCCTTGACGTCCATGGGCGTGTTCGGGCTCGCAGGAGATTCGCGACAGTTCAGGCGCTAGCTTGGGAGTATCGAGGTTGCGCTGACGACAGCCGCGAGCGGGTCCGGCCGCCGGGCCGCCGGATATCGGACGGGAGAAGGGTGCGGCCGAAGCACTCGGCGGTCAGCATCCATCGTACTAACTACATGTGGCAGTATCACTCTTCCGCCACCGACGAGACCGTAGTCTTAAGGACTTAAGTTCTCAATTCCTCGACCCATATAGGACTTGACAAGTAGTTCCTCGCAGCCTAGAGCTGTCGAAATTCAGACGCGGACTCTGCTCGCGCAGAGGGTGTCAATGGGCCTCGAAAATGGCACACTTCGCGGGGGCTCGAGATAGGCACGCGGAACCCCGGCCCCCGCGGAGGGAGCGTGATAGAGCACGAGCTGGGGGGCAAGGCCGCTACGGAGGTCACAGAGCTATTCGGCTGGGCCCTGCGCGAGTGTCTCGGGAGCTGGCCGGAACACGAGAGGAGGAATGCCATGCCAAAGACGAATACCCACAAGGACACGCTGCGCGCGAGCGCGACGGCAGCGCAGGGCGAGGTAGCACTACGGCGGGGTTGCGAGGCCTAATCAATGATGAGGTATTGTGTATTCTTCGCTTTCTTCGGGAGGCGGTCGTAGTCCCGCTGCGACAGGCTGACACTCGCGGTTACCACATCGGCACTAGGCGCATGTCGCTTGAGTTTCCAGATACGGTAGCGGTGGTATGCCGTGCCTCCAACGAACCCGAGAAAAAACGACACAACCTCCTCTGCGAGGAATCCGACCAACACTTCCACCATTTTGGCGACCTCCCCTCGCTAGCTCCCCAGCTCACACCCAGAGTGACTCGCAACCGAATCGGCCCGTCCCCGGTTAAGCGCAGAATCAGCCAAAGAGCCGCCGAAGCCAACCGATCAAGTAAATCGCGGGTTGTGCGTCCGCGTCCAAGTCTCCAGCTTGAATTGCTAGACCCATCTTCCGCGGCTCTTCGCGCGCCGCAAGCCAAGCATGGACCTTGGCCCGTTGCATCTTACCCAGCGTGAACTTGCGCTCGCCCTCGGGAATGTCTTCGATATAATCCGTCGCGAGTGGCCAGACGGAATCGCCATTGGGAATGAGTTTCTGGACGAAGTCCTCGAGCTGGCCCTTTGACGAGTTGTCAGGCATCAACCATACCCCCACCCTGGGCCTACGTCCAACACCACCAATGATCGTCCCATTCGAAGCCATTTGGCGCGGCGGCCCGTATCCCTCCATCCGCAATTGGTGCGTCACCCCATCCCACCGCCCGGCTGGATTCTCGTTCGCATCCACTAGGAGCCCTAGGGCCTCCCGCCCTTCGACCCTAGCTTGTAGGCGTATTGCCTTCTTGAGTTCCGGAAAGCCCCCGCTATTGAGGATGTCAAACTCAACCTCGAAATTGTGGCGTTCGCAGAGCTTCTCAACGACGTACTTGTCGTCGATGCCCTCCACTAGTAGCACCTTACGACTAGCTTGCTCGGCGGCCACGGATCTACCTCACCTCGATGGCCTGCTCGGCAGCTGTCTGAAGTTCTTCCTCTGTGTACTCAACAGCCTCGAGGAGATCGCCTTCCCCTGCGAGGCGGCAGTAGACCCCCTCGATGTCCTCGGCCGCGACCGCAGCCCGCGAAAAACCTGCCACACAATCGCTGCTATGGGTGGTTGCGAGCACTTGGACGTTGTACTCATCCGCCGCGCGCAAGACCATGCGCCAGAAGTCGCGCTCGAGGGAATAGTGAATTCCATTCTCTGCCTCGTCGATCACCAAAAAACCGTCTCGGCTGTTGGCTAGGGACAAACCTGCGGCAAATAGGCGCGTGGCACCGTCGCCCAAGCTCTTTAAGGGGACAGGGTCGGGATGACCCCGCACCTTGGCGACGATGCGGCGACCATTCCCACCAAAGCCTGATGCCTCGCCTCCAACTACGGCGATCCTCTCTATGTCGCTGCTCACCAAGCGCAATGCTTGCAGCGCAAGGTCTTCCTCCTCGGTAAGCGCAACGCTGTCCCAGAACCGAGCGAGTGTCGAATTGTCGACAATGCCCGGCCCCAAGGATTCGCAGTTAAGAGACCCCCACCGCTCATGCTGGAAAAGGCCATCCCGGAGTCCGCGAGTGTAATTACGCCACGACTCGGCTGTGCGGGCACCGCGCTCGACAGGCATTGTGGGGACCAAAATTTCCTTCCCCTTGAACCTGACCCTAAGGAATCGCCAGTCCTCCACCATTGGGACCTCGCCGAACAGTACCTGCTGACCCGCCGCCAAGTCTGCCCACGGGCATAACTGCATTACAAGTTCAGTCGGCTCAGAAATCGGGCCAATTTCGACAGTTTGCTTCCCTGCCTCGCCCCGCCCGTGAAAAAGGGCGGCGTAGTCCCAGAGTCTGGTTCTGACCTGATCCTCGTCGTTCCGGCGTGGAATTTCCTCCCGCTGGCCCAATATCCCGTCCAAGGCACGTGGATGGGCCCGCGCCGCGTATAGGCGCACCGCTTCTAGGACGGTGGTCTTGCCGATCCCGTTCCGGCCGCCAAGAAGCGTCACGCGACCCAATCGCCTGATCGACAGCCGCTGAATCCCCCGGAAGTTCCGGATCGATAGGTTCGGAAGATGCAGGCCGTTTGTGCGTTCCTCGGGCATTGCGATCCCACTATCAGTCTAGCGACCACCCGCCGCTCGCGACCCAGCGAAGCGCGCCGACGGCCACGCGAGGACTGCAGAGGGCCAGCGAAACAGGCAGCGCCCGAGCCCACCGCCTGGTCCTGCTAATGCGCTATTGCAGCTTGGCGATATGGGACTCTGCGACGCTCCACAGGGACGCCGTCACGGACAGCGGTGAGGTCGTGCTGTGTCGCACCAAGTCTGCCGAACTGGTCCCGGTGGCCCTGCCCGACTAGGTCGTGGCCTCCTTCGAGGCGGCCGGCGGCCCGGGCCGCCGACACTGCTCCTAGACCGGACGATCGGTGCCGGCGACGGTAGCGAAGCTCTGGCGCAAGCGCTTGGTCGCGATCGCGGCCGAGCCGGGGGCGACGGCTTCCACCCCCACCGCCCGCGAAACACGTTCGCCGTGGAACTGCTGCTCGCTGGGGTCGTGATCCAACAGGTCTCGACGCTACTCGGCCAAAGCAGCGTGGCCTCGACCGAGCGCTACTACGCCCCATGGAACCTAACTCGCCGAGCCCAACTCGCAGCGGTAGTCAGAAAAGTCCACCGGCGGTACCCGCTCCTGCTGGAATTCACACAGAAGAAGCCTCCGAGGACCGCCACAGCGACCCTCAGTGGGGCGGGCCTGGATACCGCAGTACCCCTCGGGAGCCGCCCACTTGCGCGCCGAAGACGGAACGGCTGGAAAAGGCCACGCCCTCCGCCCCGCTGGTGACCCTGCTGAAATCTGGACGCGGGTCGGGAATGAACGCCCGCACGACTCCCGTACGGGCGTCGCCGATGTAGATTCCGCGCGCGAACCCGGGATTCCTGGGCTGGCCCGAATTGTCGGGATCGAAGCCCGAATCAGAATCGGCCACGTAGATCGTGTCGGCCTCGTCGATGAAGATCCCGCTAGGAGATCCGAACTGCGTCCAAGTCGCCAAGTGCGCGCCATCGGTCGAGAAGATCTGTATCCGCTGGTTCGCGCGGTCGCCGACAAACAAGCGGTCCTGCGAGTCGACGGCCAACGCGTGGATGCCGCTGAACTGCCCAGACTCGGATCCGGCGCTGCCCCAAGACTCGATGAACGTGCCATCGCTGCGGAGCTTGACGATGCGGTTGTTGCCGCCGTGGCCGTGATTGTGCCCGTCGCCGACGAAGATGTCCCCGTTGCGGGCCACAACGACATCGGAGGGGCAGCTGAACGCAGTCTCGCTCTCGCCGGCCACGCCCGCCGTGCCGAGGCTCAGCAGGAGCTCGCCGCCCGGGCTGAACTTGTGCACCTGATGGCCCCTGCCCTCTTCCCCGCCGGTCTTGCAATCGGTGTGCACGGCGTCGGCCACCCAGAGATTGCCTTGGTGATCGGCATGAATCCCGTGCGGCCAGATGAACATGCCCGACCCGAAGCTGCGGATCAGCCTGCCGTCGGGCTCGAACAGCAGGATCGGATCCAATGCGCTGTCGCGGCAATTGCTTCCGGCGCAGCGCTCGGCCACCCAAATCCGGCCCGTGAACCGCCCGTGCTCGTCTCGGTGGGGATAGATCGCGCTGGTGGAGCCCCAGCTGCGACCGGCGGGCAGGCTTCCCCACGCCTCGCCGGGGCCGAACGGGTTCGGCGCAACGGGCTGGGCCAGCGCGGCAACCCCGAACGCCGAGCACGCGAGCAGGTGTCGGAGAAATCGCCAGTGCATGATCCGAATCCGGCCGGAGCGGGGCGCTGCGCGCGCCGCGCAGGCTCGATGAACACGATACTCGATCCGGCGGCGCGACGCTATGGAATTCCTACGGCACCTCCACGCCATCGAGCACTTGCCGGACAATGTCTTCGGAAGTGAGCTCTTCCGCTTCCGCCTCGTAGGTCACCATGACCCGGTGCCTGAGCACATCAGGCGCGACCGACTTGACGTCCTGGGGAATGACATAGCCGCGGCCCTGCAGCATCGCGTGCGCTCGCGCGGCCATCGCGAGATAGATCGTGGCGCGCGGGGAAGCGCCGTGCCGGATCCACTCCCCGATGTCGAGGTTCGCCCCGGCCGGATTGCGCGTGGCCTCGATCAGGTCGACGATGTACTCCTCGATCTTCGCGTCCATGTAGACTGTGTCGGCAAGCTCTCGCAGGCGCACGACATCCGCGGGAGACAGCACGGGCGCGACCTCGTGCTCCACAGTCGAGCGAGCCATGCGACGCAGGATCTGCAGCTCGTGCTTGCGCTCCGGATAGTCCACGCGCAGCTTGAGCATGAAGCGGTCCACCTGGGCCTCCGGCAGGGGATACGTGCCCTCCTGCTCGATCGGGTTCTGAGTGGCCAGAACCAGGAACGGATCCTCGAGCGGGTAGCTCTCGGGGCCGATCGTTACCTGGCGCTCTTGCATCGCCTCCAGCAAGGCGCTTTGCACTTTCGCCGGAGCGCGGTTGATCTCGTCGGCCAGCACGATGTTCGCGAAAATCGGGCCCTTCTTGGTGCTGAAACCGCCGTCGCTGGGCGAGTAGATCATGGTGCCGATCAGATCGGCCGGCAGCAGGTCGGGCGTGAACTGAATGCGCTGGAATGAAGCCTGCAGCGTCCTGGCCAAGGTCGTCACCGACAGCGTCTTGGCCAGACCGGGGACGCCTTCGATCAACACGTGGTTGTTGCACAGCAGCGCGAGGAGCAGGCCGTCGACCAGCCCCTCCTGGCCGACGATCACGCGGGCGAGCTCCTGGCGGACCGCGGCAAAGACCGGAGCCTCGGCCTCGACCCTGCGGCCGATCTCCCTTACATCGGCGGATTGCGAAGAACGGTCTGGAGCGGCTTCGCGAACGACAGAATCGACCCCTTCCATACCGAACAATTTAGCAATATGAGCACGCTACGGAGCGGGGTCAGAACGCGCAGATTCGGCGGATTGCGACACCACTTCTGCCAAGTAGCCCTGCGCCAGCACCGAGGCGCCGCCCACCTGTTCGGTCACGAACGCGAAGCCGTGCGCGTATTGGAAGCTGCACTGCGCCACCAAGTAGCCTTGGAAATCCGGCAGCGGATCGACTCCGCGCGCCGCGTTGCCACTCGAGAGTCTGAAGGCCACCTGCTCGCCTGCATCGATTTCGACCGTGCGACGAAACGTCGCAGACTGCTCGCCATCCAAGCCGGCTCCGTGGAAAGTCAGGCTGCAGCTGCCCGGCTGATAGCGCGTGCCGAGCGGGTCAGCCGAGGTGTTCACCAGCACCACGGCCGTGTCGAACGTGGTCTGGTTGGTCACGAACGGGAAGAACAGCGTGGTGCCGCATTCGCCGACCGGAAACGACGGCCTCGGCACGCGCTCGGGAGCCACGAAGCGGGGCACCGCGCCAAGGGGCCCGCTGCCAGCCGCCGGGCCAAGCGGGGCGAGACTGGCGTCCACGGTCACCCGTCCACCGCGTATGGCGGGGCCGTCCGAGGCGGCCGGGGTCAGTCGAAACTGAATCCTGCATTCCTCTAGCGCGGAAGGGTCCGCCGCGAGCACTTCGTAGACCGCAAAGGCCTCGGCGGTCTCGCTCACCGTCAAGGGCACGTCAGGGGCCGGCTCGCCCGACACGACTGCGCCGCCCAAGCCGCTCGCTGAAGCCCCTTCGACCAATCCTAGACGCAACCTCGCGGGCCTGCCCTCCGAAGCGCATGCTGGAGCCGCGGGGGCCGCGACCGAGACGCCCTCGGGTATGGCAAACAGGCCGATCCTCACGCGCGTCGGGCTCGGCTGGGCCGCCGCGCCGGCGGCAGTCGGATAGTAGTCATCCATCCATCCGGGCCGGCCGGGCTCAAGCGACTGCCCGCCGGCCGCCTTGAAGGCAGAGGCAAAACCCTCGAAGATCCGAACCTCGCCGAACGCCTCGCCCTCCGAGCACAGTCGCCCCGCCTGCACGGGGCGCGCGTGCGCAGAGATCCCCGGGGCCGCGTGCGCGACTGGCAGCGTTCCCGCATCTAGGACAACGCTGCCGCCTCCCGACGACATGGATACGACTGCCTCGATCGGAATCGCCCCGGACCGTGCATCGCCGCCGACGCCCGCCTCGGCGGCGTTCACCCGGATATTGGTTAGCCGCACGCTCGTGGTGGTCGGATGACACCCGCCCGGCACTGCGTATCGACCGGCACAATCCTCCAGCGGCACCGCTCGCGCGGACTCGCTGCCGATGGCCGCCCCGGGAATGGGGAGCGCCACGCCGGACCAGAGCAGCATGCCCGGGCTCGCGGAGCTGAGACGCCCGAGCATCGGATCCTGCACGGTGCTCCCGCTGGCCCCGCAATCGCTGAACAAGCGCTCGCTTGTCGAGGCCAGGCAGCTCTTTTCGTTGACCACCAACACCGCGTCGGTGACATCCGCGCCGAGGCCGAAGCCGCTCTGGTTCGCAATCCCGGCGCTAAGGGAGACCGCGAGATCGACCACGAGGAAGCCGCTGGGCTCGAAGCGTCGACCCGGGCCGCTGTTCTCGCACCTGATCGCGATATCGCCGACCAGCTCGCCGGTTCCCTCGATCCTAACCAACGGCGCCAGTGCTGTCGCCGAGCAGCGGATCTGGCCGAGCTCGGCGCTAGGAACAGGCGATGTCAGCTGGGCCGATGCGACGCTTGACAGGGCAGCGCCGAGGAAGATGCCACCAATCCGCGTTCGCCGGGAGCGAGCCGCGGGGGCCGACCTCGGCACGGGCGAGCCCGAGGACGCGAGCCTAGGGAGCATCGCCGCCTATGGGAAGACGCCTGCCCTCGGCGTCGAAAGGAATCACGGGGGCCAAATAGCCCATGGCCAAGTCGGCGATGCCGCCAAAGCCGTCCGACATGAACACGTAGCCCCGAGCGCCTGGAAATCCGCAGTCTGCGATCAAGTAGCCCTGGAACTGGTCCATGCCAATGATGTTGCGGGCGGGGTTGCCGCCCGAAAACGTAAAGACCAGCTGCTCGCCGGGATCGATCGCCGTGGTGTACTGCACCAGCAGCTCGTCCTCGCCGTCACCGCCCACCCCGTAGAAGTGCAGGTCGCAGGATCCGGCCTGCTCGGACGCAGCGTCCGTCAAGGCTTGGAGGGAGCCGTGCGTGATCACCAGTCCCGTGTCGAACCCGGCTTGGTTGGTGACAAACGGGAAAAGCAGCCGCGTGCTGCACGCCGCGAGACTCACTTCGGCTTCTGCCAGCGCCAGAGCCGGCGCGAAACGCGGCGAGGGGGCGCTGGCGTCGGCCCGAGAAGCCGCACTACGAGGCGCGAAGCTCGCCGAAAACATCGCCCGGGCACTGCCAACGCGACGGTCAGACGTTTCGAACAGCACCGGGATATGGCAGTCCTCCACTTGGCCCGGGTCATCCGCCGCAACCTCGTAAACCGCGCGTCCAACCCCATCCTCCAATCTGATCGACATCTCCGTGCCGGTCCCTGACTCCGCCGGCGAGCCGCCCGCCCCGGCAGCATCTTGGCCGTCCACCAAAGCCAATGCCAGCGAGTCGCGAGAAGCGCCAGCCGAACCGTCGAAATCGGGCTGGTGACAGGCTAGGAATGAAGGCATTCTCAGCTCGACGCCATCCGGCACGTCTCGAATGTCGAGCAGCACTCGAGTCGGCAGGGCCGCCTGCGGGCCCGCTCGAAACGCGCTGGCGAAGCCTTCTTGCACAACCACGGTCGCGGTCCCGCGAGAATCCCCGCCGCAGGCCGCCGCCGGCTCTGTCTCGGCCACCGCGAGCCGTATCCCGGTAAGGGAGTTCGCCAGCCGCAGGCTGGCATTGCGCAACGCAACCCCGGAGGTCGAGCGCAGTTCCAAGGCCGCCGCCACGGGCGCTCCGGAACTCGACCCTCCGCCAAGTCGAAGTTGCGAGGCGTCAGCCCGGATGCCCCGGATCTTGAGCGTCGAGACCCCCTGCGGCAGATCCCCGGGAAAAGGCAGGCTCACGTTTGTCCACGTGAGCGTGGTCACGCCCGTGAGGCGTCCGAACTGCGGGTCCTGCACCGTGGCCAGCGGCGCGTCACAGGACGCATACGTGGAGCCGTTCGCGCTGGGCGTCGCGCAGTCATTGCCGTTTACGACGAGCACCGCGTCGCTGATGTCACCGCCCGGGCCGGAGCTGACCGTGTTGGTCACGCTGGCGTTGAGCGTGACCGAAATCGACAGGTCCAGATCGCCCCGCGGCCCCGGCGGCAGCGGACTCTCTGGGAGACAGCTCAGCAGGATGTCGGGCAGCGTTTCGGCCACGCCTGCCGCTCGGACCGGCGCGGCCGCTGCCGAGGCCGTGCAGGTAACCGCGACGTCAGCCTGCGCCCACGCCGGACTGGAAGAAATGAGGACCAAGGTGCCCGCTAGAGCACATGAACGGGAGATTCCCACCCTCACCCCGCAATCGCTGTCTTGTATCTTGCCATAGCGCTACCGATTCGCCTGCGCAGCGTGCTGCGCCTCGGGCGATGCCATCGAGAGGGCTGCTAGCCGACAAGGCCAAACGCCTTGTTCAGCGCTTCGACCGAAACCCGGCAGGCATCGTCGTCAGCCATCTCGTTGAGGACCCGATTGAAGGGCTCGGCCCGGATCGGCCCGTCGTAACCTATGTCGACCAGCGCTTGCAAGAAATCGCGGGCATTGATCACGCCCGTGGCCAGCGGTAACTCGCGCTGGTTGTCGTACTGGTCCTCGAGCGCGACCCCCCGTGGCGCGTCGTTGAGGTCGGCCGAGATGACATCGCTGCCAGCCAGGGTGCGGATGTCGTCGGCGGTCTCGCGGGACGTCCACCAGTGCCACGAGTCGAGCACGAAGCCAACGTTCGGCGCCCCGGTTTCCGCGATCAGGTCCTTGGTGCCTGCCATCGTGTGCACGGCGGAGTGCCGCCCGGCGGTCCAGTTCCGCTTGGTGCCGACATACTCCAAGCCGAGGCGCAAGCCGTGGTCCTGCAACACGTCCGCCACCCGCCGAAGCCGCGCCGCGGTGCGCTTGAAGTTCTGCAGGTAGGTCAGCTCGTCGCTCGAGGGTCGCAGCCAGGTGCCGACGCGGTCGGCACCTGCCCGCCGCAGGGCGGCCGCAGCCCGGGGCAGGTCAGCCATGCCCTCTGCGAACGCCTCGTCGTCCCTGCGAAACTCCACCGGCAGGCCCGCCGCGGCCCAACGCAGCCCGTGCTGCCGCAAGGCTTCGAGATGCTCATCGATCCCGTCGCGCAGCAGGTCGCCCGGGAACGGCTGGACGGATTCGAACCCGTGCTCGGCGGCCAGCGCGATCGCCCTCGCCTGGTCGGCCTTGACGCCCAAGCTGCCCGGCACGAACGCCGTGAAGAAGCGTCGCTTCCCAGCGGCAGCGGCGAGGCTCGCGCTGCCGGCGGCAGTCGCGGCAGTGCGCAGGAATTCCCTGCGGGCCAAGGTGTGGGTGTGAGATCGCACTCGCATCGTGCAGCAACTATATCAGTGATTTCGACGCGCCGCACGCCCGGCACGCCGAGCGCCACGGGCTGCGATACAAGAACGTTCCGTTTGGTTGCGGTGCTACAATATTGACACAATTTGTAGTAGCCTATACTACGATTTCGGACATGAGCGACGAACCCACACGCCGACGGCGGCCGCGTGATGCCAAGGAGGCGAAACCGCCGCGCCTGCGCTTGTCGCCGCGGACGATCTGGCTGGCGGGCGTGCCTTTCGTGATGCTGCCGTTGTTCGTCGGGCTGTACCTGCTGGGGCAGAACCCGATCCAGCCCCTGATCGAGGCGCTGGCCAACGAGGACCAGCTGGAGCGCCAAATCGAGGAACTCCAGCGAGAGAGCTCCGAGCTGCAGCAGGATATCGACGCGTTGGGACCCGGCCAATTCGGCATCGAAAAGCGCGCGCGGGAGCGCCTGGGCTGGTCCAAGCCCGGCGAAGTCGTGATCCACGTTCCGGACAAGCGATAGGGCCTCCCTCGCAAGGGCTTGCGCGGCAAGCGGCGGTTGTGCGGATGCGTGTCGGCCGACGACTGTTCGTATAAGATGTAAGCGGTTTGGGCGGGACAGGCATCGTCGCTCCCCGGGCGGGGCATAGCCCCGCAAGGAAGCTTTCGGCCTGCATCGCAATGCCGCTGCTGCTCGCAGCGGCGCCGGAGGCTCCCGATTACTCCTCCAGCATCCAGCCCCTGCTCGCAGCCCGCTGCGGCGCCTGCCACCCTTCCAGCGGAGGGCAGGCCGGCCTTTCCCTGGCCAGCCACGCAGACGTGCTGCGCGGCGGCGACAGCGGCGCGGCCGTCGTTCCGGGCGATCCCTCTGCCAGCCTGCTGCTGCGCAGGGTTTCGGGCGAGAGCCCCGAGATGCCGCCGGTCGGCGCGCCTCTCACGCCGTCGCAAGTCGCCCTGCTGGAACGTTGGATCGCCGCCGGCGCACCGCAAGGCGAGGAGAGCGACGGGCCGCAGGACCCGACCTGGTGGTCGTTCCGCGAACTCGCGCGGCCCTCGGTGCCCGAGCCAGCGCCGGCCTGGGGCGCGAACCAAATCGATCGCTTCATCGCCGCGAGACTCGCAGAGAAGGGACTCAGCCCATCGCGGCAGGCGGACCGCACCACGCTCATTCGCAGGCTCAGCTTCAACCTCCACGGCCTGCCGCCGTCGCCAGCGGAAGTCGATGCGTTTGTCCGCGACCGCTCGCCAGATGCCTACCAGCGCCTGGTGGACCGCCTGCTCGCCTCGCCGCGCTACGGGGAGCGCTGGGGGCGGCACTGGCTGGACGTGGCGCACTACGGCGAGTCGCACGGCTACGACAAGGACAAGGCGCGGCGCAACTCGTGGCCGTATCGCGACTACGTGATCGAGAGCTTCAACCGGGACAAGCCCTACGCCCGCTTCATCCGCGAACAAATTGCCGGGGACGTCCTCTGGCCGGGCGATCCGAATGGCCTGATCGCGACAGGATTCGTGGCGGCCGGCCCTTGGGACTACGTCGGGCACGCCGAATTGCGCGAGGGCACGAAGGACAAGAAGCTGGCGCGCCTGCTCGACCGCGACGACATGCTGGCCGCGACCATGTCGTCGTTCACCAGCCTCACGGTCCACTGCGCGCGCTGCCACGACCACAAGTTCGACCCGATCCAGCAGGCGGATTACTACGCGCTGCAGGCGGTGTTCGCCGGCGTGGACCGGGCCGAGCAGCCGTATTTCCGAGAGCCAGAGACGCACGCCCGCGGACGCCGCCTGTGGCTCGCCGTCGGCAAGACCGAGGCCGCGCTGCGGCCCTTGAGCCGCAAGATCGAGGAAGCCACTGGCGAGAAGATCCGGCGCATTGACGAGGAGAAGTCCGCGCTGGGTCAGGAGAGCACGGACCTGCTGCCGAAGGTCGGCGAGATCGACACTCCCGAGGCGATCGCGCGCAGGAGTGAGATCTCGAGCCTGATCAAGAAATTGGACGCCGAGCGCAAGGCATTAGCGCTGGCCGCGATGTCCGCAGCGGATCGAGCGCGCTACTCGGAGCTGTCCGAACAGCTCGACGCCTTGAACGCGGAGTTCGCAGCCTTGCCAGACCCCAGATATGTCTACAGCGCGGCGAACTACTTCAAGACGCACGGCCGCTTCGTGCCCGCCGGGGAACCGCGCCCTGTCTACCTGCTGGCCAAGGGGAGCGTCGAGTCCCCGCAGCAGCTCGCGCAGCCCGGCGCGGTCGCGGCCGTGGCCGGCTTGGAGGCGCGCTTCGGCGTAGATTCCGCCCAAGGGGAAGGGGCGGCGCGGGCCGCGCTGGCCGCCTGGCTCGCGCACGACGACAATCCGCTCACGTGGCGATCCATCGCCAACCGGGTGTGGCACTACCACTTCGGCCGCGGCTTGGTCGAAACGCCAAACGACTTCGGCCGCATGGGGGCAATGCCCACGCATCCCGCCCTGTTGGACTGGCTCGCGGCGGAGGTGCGCGACAGCGGCGGCTCGCTCAAGCACCTGCACCGCTTGATCCTGCTCAGCGCGACCTACCGGCAGCGTTCGGCCGAGCGATCCGACCAAGCCGAGATCGACACCGGCAATCAATTCCTGTGGCGCATGAACCGCACGCGCCTCGATGCCGAGGCCGTGCGGGACAGCGTGCTCGCGGTGGCCGGCCGGATCGACCTGCAGATGGGAGGACCCTCGGCGGAGCACTTTTTCTTCAAGGACGATCACTCGCCTGTCTACGACTACACCCGCTTTGACTTCAGCAGCGCAGCGGCCCGCCGGCGCAGCGTCTACCGCTTCCTGGTAAGAAGCGTGCAGGATCCGTTCATGGAGAGCCTGGATTGCGCAGACCCGTCGTTGCTGGTGCCCAAGCGCAGCAGCACGCTGACCGCGATCCAAGCCCTGGCACTGCTCAACGACCCGCTGATGATCGAGCAGGCGCGACACTTCGCCGACCGCATGAGAGCGGCCTCTGCGGAGTCGGCAGAGCGCCTCCGGCACGGTTTCCGGCTCGCGTACGGACGCAGCGCCTCCGACTCCGAACTCACGGCCTTGGCCGAGTACTCCGACAGGCACGGCCTGGAGAGCGCCGCCCGCCTGCTCTTCAACGGCAACGAGTTCATCTTCGTCGACTAAGCCCATGCCGAACCAAGGCGCAGCAACGCTGACTGACCGGCGGCAGTTTCTCGAGCACTGGGGCGGCGGGCTGGGCTGGATCGCGCTGGCCCAGTTGCTCGGCCGCGACGCTGTCACGGCTCAAGCGCCTGCCAGCAGTGGCCTGCACCACGCGGCGAAAGCGAAGCGAGTCGTGCAATTGTTCATGTCCGGCGCCGCCAGCCAGTGCGACATGTTCGACTACAAACCGCTGCTGATCGAGCGCAACGGGCAGGAATTCGACCCCGGCGGCACGGTGGAACTCTTCCAGAGCAGCCCCGGGCCGGTGATGCGGAGCCCGTGGGACTGGAAGCAGCACGGCGAGTCGGGCAAGTGGATGAGCAGCCTGGTGCCACACCTGGCCGGGTGCGCGGACCACATGGCCTTCTTTCCCTCGATGGTGTCGAAATCCAACGTCCACGGGCCGGCGACGTTCATGCAGAACAGCGGCTTCGTGCTACCGGGATTTCCCAGCATGGGGGCATGGATCTCATACGGCCTGGGCGCGCTGACCGACGAACTGCCGTCCTTCGTGGTGCTTCCGGACGCGAGGGGATTCGCGCCCAACGGTCCGGGAAATCACACTGCGGCATTCCTGCCCGCCCAGCACCAAGGCACGATGATCCGGGCAGGTCGCGAAAACCCCATCCATGACCTGTTCCCGCCTGCGTCGGCGGACTTTGTCACGCCGGAGAGCGAGCGCGACGGGCTGGCCCTGCTGGAGCGGCTGAACCGCCGGCATCAGGCTTCGCGCGGGGGCGACAGCCGCTTGGAGGCCCGCATCCAAGCCTACGAAATGGCCGCCCGGCTGCAAGTGACGGCACCGCAGGTGCTGGACATCTCGGGCGAATCAGCCGCCACCAAGAAACTGTACGGAATCGACGAGCCGATCACGCAAGACTTCGGGCTGCGCTGCCTGACGGCGCGCCGCCTGCTCGAGCGCGGGGTGCGCTTCGTGCAGGTCTGGAGCGGCGCAGACAACGGCTTTCCGCGCCGAAACTGGGACAGCCACGAGGACATACGCAAGGACCACGGCGCGATGGGAACGGAGATGGACAAGCCGGCCGCCGCCCTGATCCGGGACCTGGAGGCGCGCGGGCTCTTGGAAGATACGATCGTCTACTGGACGACCGAGTTCGGACGGATGCCCTGCAGCCAGGGGACGCTGGGCCGCGACCACAACCCGTTCACGTTCACTTCGTGGCTGGCCGGCGGCGGAGTCCGCGGCGGGGCAGTGCACGGATCCAGCGACGAGTGGTCATACAAGGCGGCCGACAAGCCGATCTACTGCTACGACCTGCACGCCACCGTGCTGCACCTGCTCGGTATCGACCACACCCGGCTCACCTTCCGGCACAACGGCATCGACCGGCGCCTGACGGACGTCCACGGCGAAGTCATCGAGGATGTTCTGGCATAGGGCTGCCACCAGCCGATGCGCCCGCGGGCGCGGCTTGCGCGTGCCGCGGCCCAGACTGGCTTGGGGACACAATGATATATAGGTGACCGGGCGGCCGCGCGCCCGCCCAACAGCCAGCATGCCGAGTTTCGAGGGCCGACCACCTGCGATCGCCGGGCGGCTCGCGGCCGTGCGGGAACGCATCGAAGCAGCGGCCGAGCGAGTCGGCCGAGACCCAGCCTCGATCGCCGTGATCGCGGTCTCCAAACGCAAGCCCGTCGAAGACATCGTGGCAGCCTACGAGGCCGGCCAGAGAGACTTCGGCGAGAACTACGTCCAAGAATTCGCCGCCAAGAGCGAGCTGCTCCCGCCGCTGGACGATGCGCGCTTCCATTTCATCGGCAAGCTGCAGAGCAACAAGGCAGGCAAGGCTGCGGGGCTCTTTTCCACGATCCACACGCTCGACAGCTCCAAGCTTGCCCGGCGGCTGGACCGGTTCGGCAAGCCGCTGGAAGTCTTCCTGGAAGTCAAGCTGAGCGCGGAGGAATCCAAGAGCGGCATGGACCCGGGACTGCTGGGAGCAGTGCTCGAAGACGTGGCCGCCGCTTCGAACTTGCGGCTCGCGGGACTCATGACGATGCCGCCTTGGAACGCGGACCCGGAACACGCCCGGCCCTACTTCCGGCACTTGCGCGAACTAGCAGAGCGCCACGGAATCGGGGGCCTCTCGATGGGCATGAGCCACGACCTCGAGGTAGCGATCGAAGAAGGCGCGACCCACCTGCGCGTCGGCACGGCGATCTTCGGCCCGCGGGACCCGCTCCCCGGCTGATCGGGCTGCGCGGCGTCGCGCTTCGGGGACGCGCCGACCGCGGGCCCCGGCAGCGGTGCCGACTTATCGCACGAAAGCGACATGGCTGGCGTCAAGCCAGCAGACGCGCCCGTCCGGCAGCTCGACGTGGCACCAGCCGGGGCGCTCCTCGAGGACGCTGAATTCCGTGCCGGCGTGCAGCGGCTCCCGGAAGGCCGGCTCGTAGCTCGGACCGTCTCCTTGCCGCGCCACCGTCTCCGGCGACACGATGACTCCCTCCACGCTGCGGGCCTCATCCAAGCTCTCGTACGCCATCGAACCCGCCAGCAGCAGCGCGGCCAGGGCTGTGCCCGCCGCAATCTCTCGGGGCGCCCAGCGCTGTCCGAAGCGCCTCAGCACCAGCACGGCCCACATCAGGACCCACGCGGCAGCGAAGAGGCGCACGCGGGCACCCTTGGACCACTCGAAATGCCAAAACAGCAGGGTCTTCACGACCTGCGCTCCCGAAGCGGGATCGAGCTTGTCGGAGCGGTTGGTCCGCGCGAAGGCCAAGTTCCGCTGCACGTTCCGGTCTCCGGGATCGAGGCGCTCGGCCTTGCGGTAGTTGAGGATCGCCCGTCCGATGTCGCCGGCTTGAAAATAGGCGTTGGCCAGATTGCAATACAGCTTGCTGTTGCTGATTCCCCGCTCGCCGAGCAGCCGCTCATAGCGCAGGGCAGCCCGCCGATAGAGTTCCGCGGCCTGGTCGGGATCGCTCGGCCGAAGCTCGTTCGCTTGGCGAAAGGCATCGTTCGCCTCGGCGAACAAGTCGGCGTCTTGCTGGGCAAGCATGGACGTGCCCAGCGCGAACAATGCGGCTACAGCGAGCCTTGCGGCCAACCTCATCGCAGCGCCTCCTCGATGCGGAGGACGGCACTGTTCGCGTCATCCACCAGATGCCGCACCCACTGCCTGTCCTGCGCGCCGCCGCCAGCGTAGGTGCTGGCTTCGCAGCGCTCGAACACGCTCCGGAGCAGCGCTAGCGAATCTTCATCGACGGCATCGCCGCCTCCGTCGCCCCGGCCGAGCCTCGCAGCCAGACGCGCCTCGATGTCGGAATACGTCCACGCCGCCGCGCTGCCGGCGCGCCCCTCAAGCCTGGCCTCGAAATATTCGCGCAGCGCGGCCAGCACGGCCCGGGCCGCTTCCGACTCGCTCCACCGCTCAACGGCGGACGCTCCGACGGCGTTTCGCCAGCGCCCGTGCGGCGATTTCGAGCGCCAGCCGAAGACGCGCTTCGACTGCCCTTGCAGGTTCCCGGCAAGCAGGGCGCCGTACGCCAGCGGCGGCAGACCCAGCAGCAAGAGCGCCAGCCATGTCGGGCCGAGCGGCCGCAGCCACGCCCCCGCCCCGCCCTGCATCTGGACCAAGGCGGCCGCATCCGTGTAGTTGTGCCCAATGCCTTGCTCGCTGGATTCGACCTCCAGCTGGCGGGGCGCGCTCGAGCCGAGGCCTTCGGCATCCTCCGCGGTGACGATCCGCGACGGCTCGACCGACAGCGGAATCGGCTGGCTCTCCGCGACCGCGTATTCCCCCAGATCGGGATCGAAGTAGGGGAGCTCGATCGGGGGGATCGCGGCGACCGCATCATGCCGGGCGCGCAGCGTCTGGGTGAAGTGCAGGGCACCGTCGCGGCTCTCCCCTGCGCCGATCTCGCGGGGAACCCTGAAATCCCTGGTCAAGTCCGGCTGTCGATCCAAGGCAGGCAGCGGGAGCGTAGAGGAGACGCGGGAACCCTGTACCTGCAAGCGAAGCGTGATGGGCTCTCCAACCTTTACATTGGCCGGCACCGCTTCGGCTCGCAGTTCGAACTTGCCGATCCAGCCGTTGAACCCCTGGGGCCGGCCCGAAGTTGGCAGCTCCAGCACTTCCAGGCTGGGCCGGCCTGAAGGGATCGCCAGCGTCTCCAGCACCGGCCCCCCGCCGAATACCCCGGAGAATGCGCCCCCGCCGAAGAAGTCGTCGAACAAGCCCCGGCGGCGCTGCTGGCCCGGCTGCGGCGAGGTGAAGGTGACGGTCGCCTGCGGCAGCCGTATGTTGCCCGCTTCGCGCGGAATGAGCAGCTTCTGGAAGCGCAGCACCGTGTACTGGCGACCGTTCAGCTGCCCCCGGGAAGTTCGGCCCGTCGCGCGACGATCGCCCAGTTGGATTTCGATCTCGTCCTTCGATCCACTCCCGGAGCCCGCCGCGGGAGGGTCGACAATCTCGAATCGCCGATCCTCCAGCAAGGGCATCGTGAACGAGTACTCCCTGACCTCGCGCGCGAGGTACCACTCCACCGTCAGCGTCACGGGCTGTCCGATATAGGCGCGGGATTCTGACAAGCCCAGCCTAAGCTTGAAGTCGTCGTTCTCTTGCGGCGGCATGACACGCAGGGCGATCGGCGCCGTGCGAACCGAGCGCCCGCCGGAGCTGATCAGCAGCGCTGGAATCTGCACGTTACCCGCCCTGCGAGCGGCCAGCCTGTAGTTGAAGTTGTAGCCGCGCTGCACCTGCCGAGTCATGCGCCCGTTGACGATGCTGACCGAGGTGCTGTTGCTCGCGCCGCCGCCCGCTTCGCTCACGGTGAAGTCGTTCTCGAGCGGGCTAATGTCCACCGCGTCGGGCTGGTCCGTGCCCTGGACTTGGATCTGCAGCAGGAAATGCTGGCCGACGTAAACCTGTCGGCTCTGCACGGCGGCGGCGGCCTGTAGCGGCTCGTCTTGGGCCTGGGCTTGGCCGGACACGATGGCTGCGGACGCCAGCAATGCGCCGCCTAGACTGCGCCAGCTCATCTACCAGTCCTTCTCCACCGCCACGATGCCCACGCGCTGCAGCTGGCGGTCGCGCCGATCCTGTTGCTCCTTCGCCAGGATCTGTTCGACGGTCATTTGCTGCCCAGGATCGGCCTGTGCTTGCGCTTCGCCGTCGGCCTGCTCGACCGGCTGATCGCCCGCTTCAAGCTGTGGAGCCTGGTCAGTTCCCCTGGCTGCTTCTGCCTGGGCGGCTTGGCGCAGGGCGTCGGCCGCTTCGCGCTGTTCGTCCTCGGCGGCTCCCAAGCGGTTCTGGTCCAGCTGGCTCTGCGCTTCCTGCTGGTGGCGCGAGGCATCCTCCACCTGATCCTGGGCCGCGGGGTCCAGATCCTGCGCCAGCTGCTCCGTGCGCTGGCTGAGCTCCTCCTGCCGGCCGGCCAGGTCCTGGGCGCGTTGCTGCTGTTGGCGGCGGGAAGCTTCGTCCGCGTTTTCCTGGCGATCCCTGTCCAGCTGTTCGCTCGCATCGGCCAGCTGTTCTTGGTCGTCGGCGGCTTGTCGAAGTGCATCAGCGCGATTCTGCTCGCCGGACTGGGAGTCACCCTGTTCGCCGCCCTGCCCCTGCTGGGACTGCTGGCTGGCTTGGTCGCGCAGCTGCTGGATCAAGCGGCGCGTCAGCTCCAGGTTATGGGCCGAGTCGGATCGGCCGCGGTCCACCCGCAAGGCGTCCGAATAGGCGCGCGAGGCGCGCACCAAGTGATCGATCGCTTGCCCGGGGTTCGATTGCGCCACTTCCTCCGCTTGGCGGTAGAGCGCGTTGCCCAAGCTGTGCAACCCTGCAGATTCGATCTGCGGCAGGCCTCGCTGAAGGCTCTGGCGCACGGCTGCCAAATACGCATCGGCCGCATCGGCGAACTGGCCGCTGCGGTAGAGCGCCGCTGCCCGGCTCAGGGCTGCGTAGGGCGAGCCGGGATCTTGCTCGAGAGCCTGATCGTAGGCCTCCAGCGCATCGTCGTATACTTCCGCGCGGTAGGACTCGTTGCCGTTGTTGACCAGGCCGCGCACCGATGCCGCCGAAGAAATCGCAGGCAGCGCCAAGACGGCCAGCAGGTACGGCGCCACGCCCTGTGCGCCGCGGGCGCCCCGCTCGCGCAGTGCTATGTCGAGGAAGAGCAGCAGGACGCACACGACCAGGAAGATCTGGAACTTCTCCTCCACCCTCTCCAGGACCTGGGAGCCGACCTCCTGGCCCTCGGCGGAAGCGATCAGGCGCAAGTACACCTCCCCCAGGTCGACCGCGCCGGTCGCGACGTTGAGATAGACGCCCCCCGGGGTGGCGTCGGCCATCTCGCGCAGCGTGGCGGCGTCCAGCCGGGACCACACCTCCTGTCCCTGGTGCTGCAGGAATGTCTTCGGCGCGGCGGCGCCCGCCTGGTCCCGCACCACGGGAATGCGCTGGCCGACCCGCTCGTCGCCGAGCCCGATGGCGATCAGTCGCACGCCCTGCTCCCCGGCCTGCGCCGCGGCCTCGGCAGGGAAGCTCTCGTGGTCCTCCCCGTCCGTGATCAGCACGATGTCGCGGTAGTTGCTGCGCTGCTGGTCGAAGACATCGCTAATCACCTTGCGAATGCCGTCGCCGATCAGCGTGCCCCCGCGCGAGACGCTGTACGGCGAGACATCGGCCAGGGCCATGCGGAAGAAGCCGTAGTCGAGCGTCAGAGGGCACTTCACTACCGTCGCGCCGGCGAACACGGCCAAGGCCACGCGGTCCCCCTGCAACTGGTCGACCGTGTCCCGGATGGCCAGCTTGGCCCGTTCCAGCCGATTCGGCGGCAGATCCTGCGCGAGCATGCTGCGGGAAACGTCCAGCAGGAAGACAACGTCCCTGCCCCGCTGTACAACCTCCTCCTGCACCTGGTCCCAGGCGGGGCGCGCCAGCGCGACGATCAGGCATCCGAGCGCCGCAAGAAGCAAGGCGGCCTTGAGCACTCGCCGCGCGGGGTCAGCCAGCGCATTACCGCCGGAGCGGGCCAGCAAGCCGGCCTCGACGAACCGCAGCAACGCCTGCCTCCGCCGGCGCGCCGCGTATAGCATCAGCGCTGCCAGCACGGGCAGCAGCCAGAGCCCGTGCAGCATGACCACGTCGCCAAAGCGGAAGTCGCTCACGGGTTCGTCCTCAACCAAGTTTGACGCAGCAGCGCCTCGATGGATAGCAAGGCCAGCGCGGCCAGCGCCCACGGCACGAAGGCCTCCCGGTACTCGGAGTAGCGCACCGTCTCGATCTCGCTCTTCTCCAGCTCATTGATCTCGGCATGCACGGCCTGCAACGCTTCCGAGTTCGTGGCGAGCCAGTACTTGCCGCCGGTCAACTCCGCAACGGCGCGCAACGCGCGGTCATCGAACCCCGGACGGAGCGGCGCGGTGAGCCGTCCGAACGCGGTATTCACGCTGCGGTCGTCGCCGACGCCGACCGCGTAGACCTTGATGCCCCACTGCTTGCACAGCTCGCCCGCGTCGCGCACGCTGCGATCCCCGGCGTTGTTCTCGCCATCGGTCAGCAAGATGATGATCTTGCTCTTGATCTCGTAGTCGTGCGCGGCCTCGCCGACACGCTCGAGTGATTCCTCGGCACGCTGCAGGCGCGCCGCCGCCAGCGCGACCGCGTCTCCGATCGCGGTGCCGTCCTCGCGGCGGTCGACGACCAGCTGCACGCTGTCCAAGAGCTGGACCAAGGTCGCGTGCGACAGCGTCAGAGGGCAGACCGAGTCAGCGTACTGCGCGAAGGCCGTCATTCCGATCAAGTCGTTCGGCCGGCCGCCCATCGTGCCCTCGTTCGGGTCGATGAAGTCCTTGAAGACCTGCTTGACCGCCTCGAGCCGGGTCAGGTTGCGGCCGGCGTAGCGAATCCGCTCGCCCATGCTGGACGAGCGGTCTACCACCATCGCGATGGCGATGCCCTGCGACACATCGCGGACGCGCTCCGTGCCGTGCTGGGGCCGCGCCAGCGCGATGACCAGGGCCGCGAGCGCCAGAGTCCGCAGCACCAGCGGCAGGCGTCCCAGCCGGGAGCGCCACGTGGCCGGTATCGCCGCCGCGGTCGCGGTCGACGAGAAGCGCAGGCGGACTCGCTCGTTGAAGCGCCAGGCGACCAAGGCCGCCAAGGGCAGCAGCAAGAGCAACATCCACGGCGACTCGAACCTAAACATGGCTCGGCTCGAACCTCCATTCTTGCATTGTTGCGGGCGCGCGTGCCTGTGCCGCGCGAGAGCTCCGGCGGAAGCAGTGCGGCGCGTCCGATCCCGAAATTTCTTAGAAATCGCCGCTTGACATTGATCCAGCCGAATGGTTACACTGTTGAAGACACGAACTTGATAGCAACAGCATCAAGTTTCATGAGCAGCGGATCTTTCTGATCCGTGCGCGATCCCAATTTGAACGCTGAATCGGTAGGAGGATTCAATCAGAATGAGTTTGAGACCCTTGCACGACCGCATCCTCGTCGAGCGGCTCGAGGAGTCGGAGCAACAGTCGAGTGGCGGAATCATCATCCCGGACTCGGCCAAGGAAAAGCCGCAGCAGGGGAAGGTCGTCGCAGTCGGCAACGGCAAGAAGAAAGACGACGGCACGGTGGTGCCGCTGGACGTGAGCGTCGGCGACACGATTCTGTTCGGCAAGTACTCCGGAAACGAGGTCAACGTCGACGACAACGAGTATCTGATCATGCGCGAGGACGAGGCCCTCGCCATCATCAGCTAGCAAGCAAGCGAAAAGGAGCTGAAGCAAAATGGCTGGAAAGAACATCGTCTACGGCGAAGACTGCCGCCAGGCAATCCTAAGCGGCGTGAACAAGCTCGCCGACACGGTCCGAGTGACGCTGGGCCCGAAAGGCCGCAATGTCGTCTTGGAGAAGAAGTTCGGCGGGCCGAACGTCACCAAGGACGGCGTGACCGTGGCCAAGGAGATCGAGCTGCAGGACAAGCTCGAGAACCTCGGCGCGCAAATGGTGCGCGAAGTCGCATCGAAGACTTCGGATGTCGCGGGCGACGGCACGACCACCGCGACCATCCTGGCCCAAGCGATCTACCGCGACGGCCTCAAGAGCGTCGCCGCCGGGGCCAACCCGATGGCCATCAAGCGCGGCATCGAGCAGGCCACCAACGCCCTGTGCGAAAAGCTGCACGGCATTGCCAAGCCCGTCGAGGGCGACGCAGTGGCGCAAGTGGCCGCGATCTCGGCCAACAACGACGGGGCCATCGGCGAAATCATCGCCCAGGCGATGGAAAAGGTCGGCAAGGACGGCGTGATCACGGTCGAGGAAGGCAAGACGATCGACACCGAGCTGGACGTGGTCGAGGGCATGCAGTTCGACCGCGGCTACGCCTCGCCCTACTTCGTCACCGACCAGGACTCGATGGAGTGCGTGCTGGAAAACGCCCTGATCCTGATCCACGAGAAGAAGATCAGCAGCATGAAGGACCTGCTGCCGGTGCTGGAGACGGTCTCGCGGCAGGGTCGGCCCTTGCTGATCATCTCCGAGGAGACCGAGGGCGAGGCGCTGGCCACGCTGGTGGTCAACAAGCTGCGCGGCACGCTGAACGTGGCGGCGGTGAAGGCGCCGGGTTTCGGCGACCGGCGCAAGGCCATGCTGGAGGACATC
>JAJEHF010000202.1 GCA_022823865.1 Bryobacterales bacterium | reverse complement strand
GATGTCCTCCAGCATGGCCTTGCGCCGGTCGCCGAAACCCGGCGCCTTCACCGCCGCCACGTTCAGCGTGCCGCGCAGCTTGTTGACCACCAGCGTGGCCAGCGCCTCGCCCTCGGTCTCCTCGGAGATGATCAGCAAGGGGCGGCCCTGCCGCGAGACCGTCTCCAGCACCGGCAGCAGGTCCTTCATGCTGCTGATCTTCTTCTCGTGGATCAGGATCAGGGCGTTTTCCAGCACGCACTCCATCGAGTCCTGGTCGGTGACGAAATAGGGCGAGGCGTAGCCGCGGTCGAACTGCATGCCCTCGACCACGTCCAGCTCGGTGTCGATCGTCTTGCCTTCCTCGACCGTGATCACGCCGTCCTTGCCGACCTTCTCCATGGCCTGGGCGATAATCTCGCCGATCTCCGCGTCATTGTTGGCCGAGATCGCTGCAACCTGCGATACGGCATTGCCCTCGACCGGGCGCGCCATCGCGCCAACCGCGTCCACGACCAAGCGTGTGGCCTGCTCGATGCCGCGCTTGATGGCCATCGGGTTGGCACCGGCCGCCACGCTCTTGACGCCCGCCGCGTACAGGGCTTGCGCCAGCACTGTCGCGGTGGTCGTGCCGTCGCCCGCGACATCCGAAGTCTTCGATGCAACCTCGCGCACCATCTGGGCGCCCATGTTCTCGACCTGGTCCCCGAGCTCGACCTCCTTGGCGACGGTAACGCCGTCTTTGGTGACAGTCGGGCCGCCGAACTTCTTCTCGAGCACCACGTTGCGGCCCTTCGGTCCGAGCGTGACCTTGACGGTGTTGGCTAGCTTGTTCACTCCGGCCAAGATGCCTTGACGCGAGTCCTCTCCGTAAACGATTTCCTTGCCTGGCATGATTGAATTTGTGTCCTCCTGAATCTGATTTAGATGGCGGCCGCCCGCAGCAGGGCTGATCGCCAGTCGCTAGCCCTCGACCACGCCGAGAACATCGTCTTCGGTCAGGATCAAGTACTCCGTACCGTCAACGCTGACCTCGTTACCCGCGTACTTGCCGATCATGACCGTGTCGCCGGCTTTCACGTCGAGGGGCACGACGCTGCCGTCATCATTCTTGGTGCCCGGCCCGGCGGCGATGACCTTGGCGGTCTGACCCTTCTCCTTGGCAGAGTCGGGAATGATGATTCCGCCGACGATCTGCTCTTCTGCTGAAATGCGCTCAGCAACGAGGCGGTTGCCTAGGGGTTGGATTGTCACAGTGGTATGGTTCCTCCGTCTTTCGTAGGTAGCGCGATCCGGTGTCTAGGCACGGATCCCGCCCAGCAAGCGATGCGATTCCCTGATCGTTGTGAAAAGGGGGTAGCGCCAGCGGAGCTATGGGTTCGGCCGACGCAACCAAGGCACATCGGAGCACGCGCCCCGATGGCCCTATGATAGCGGAAGCAGCAGGAGCGATGCAATGCCTGAACCCGCCGCGCTAGCCGCAGAGCAGGGACCGGTCAACATGCCGCACGCCCACCGGGGAATCGGAGTCCCCAGGCACTGGCGAGCGATCGCACCGCTCGTCGGCTGCGCACTGCTGGCGGCCACGGCAGCCAGCGCCGCGGGTCCCGCAGCTTCCGCCTCGCCGCTCAACGTGGTGCTGGTGTTGGTCGACGACCTAGGCTGGCGAGACCTTGGCTGCCAAGGGTCCGATCTCTACGAGACGCCTCGGATCGACGCGCTGGCGGCTGAAGGCGTGCGCTTCACGCAGGCATATTCCAACTGCCCGGTCTGCTCTCCGAGCCGAGCGGCGCTCTTGACCGGCCAACATCCGGGACGCGTCGGCTTCACTGGGCATATCACCGCGATTGGAAGCCACCGCCATCCCGCCGATAGCTCCATTTTGCCGCCTGCGGACTTGATGTACCTCAGACACGAGCTCGTGACGATCGCCGAGGCGCTCGGGACTGCTGGATACGTGTCGGCCAGCATCGGCAAGTGGCACTTGGGAGCCGAGGCTCATTGGCCGCTCTCGCAAGGCTTCGACCTGAACGTCGCCGGGCACACTCATGGCAGCCCGGCCAGCTATTTCTTCCCGTACCGCAAGTCCGGCCAAGCGTGGAACCCCGACATGCCCAACCTCGATCTGTCGGCCAGTAGTGAGGGCGAATATCTGACCAGCCGGCTGACCGACGAAGCGCTCCAGTTCGTCGAGCAGAACCGCGATCGGCCCTTCTTTCTGTACCTGTCCCACTACGCGGTCCACACGCCTCTGCAGGCACCGGACCGGTTGGTGCGCAAGTACCGGCGCAAGATCGCTGCGTCCCCATCCGGCGGCAATCCTGTCTACGCCGCCATGATCGAGTCGGTCGATACAAGCGTCGGCCAGATTCTCGACCGGCTCGAGGCGACGGGTGTCGCGAACCGCACGGTGGTGATCTTGGCATCCGACAACGGCGGCCTCGATTCTGTCACCTCGAACGCTCCCCTGCGGGCCGGCAAGGGGCATCTGTACGAGGGCGGGATTCGCGTGCCGCTCATCGTGCGGTGGCCCGGACACGGGACTCCGGGCAGTGTGGTGCGCACGCCCGTCACCAACGCCGATCTTTTCCCGTTCATAGCGGAAGTCGCGGGGCTCGCGCCCGGCAGCTTCGACCATCTTGCCGGCCGCAGCCTCGGCCCGCTCATCGACGGCGGCCCGTGGGCACCTCGCGAGTTGGTCTGGTACTACCCGCACTACAGCCCTCAGGCGCAAGCGCCCGGCGCGGCGATTCTCTCGGGAGGCTACAAGCTGCTCGAATTCTACGACCCGCCCCGCCTGGAGCTGTACAGACTTCAGGGCGATCTCGGCGAGAGCGAAGACCTAGTGCGCCGAGAGGCCGCCACCGCGGAGAGCCTGAGAGTCAAGCTGAACGCGTGGATCGAAGCCAACGTGCCGATCCGGCATCGCCCCAACCCCGCCGGCAAGCGTCGCTGACGGCAACGGCCGCGACGGGTGCGATGGCCGAGGGTGCAACAATGGAAGCTTGGAGCGGTCCGGTTTCCGAATGTGATCCTAACGGGCCGGTGACCCTGCGGAACATGGGGCGAATCGCGGTCCTTGACTCAGGCGGGCAGTACTGCCACCTGATCGCGCGCAAGGTGCGGGAACTCGGTGTCTATGCCGAGATCTTCCCAGTAGGCGTAGATCCCGATTTGTTGCGTGAACACGCCGGGATCGTTCTCTCCGGCGGTCCCTCCAGCGTGTTCGACGAGGCCAGCCCGCAGCCCCAGGCAGGGCTGTTCGCACTGGGCAAGCCGATGCTCGGCATCTGCTACGGCCACCAACTGATCGCCCGCTATCTCGGCGGCAGGGTCGAGCGCGGCGATACGCACGAGTTCGGCAGCGCGACGCTTCAACTCCGGGTCGATGGCGTGCTGTTCGAGGGGATGCTCCCTGAGCAGCAGGTGTGGATGAGCCATGGCGACCACGTAGCCCGCCCGCCGGACGGCTTTGCCATTCTGGCCGGCACGGACGAATGCGAGGTCGCGGCGATGGGGCACGAGGCGCTTCGCGTCTATGGGCTGCAATTCCACCCGGAAGTCGTCCACACGCACAACGGCTCCACGATGCTGCGCAACTTCTTAGGCAACGCCTGCGACTGCGCGATGGACTGGCAGCCTCAGAACCGCGTGCAAGGGTTGCTGCAGAAGATCAAGGAATCGGCCGGGGACCGACGGGTCCTGCTATTTCTCAGTGGAGGCGTGGACTCCACGGTGGCCTACGCCCTCGTAGTGCGGGCCCTAGGCCCTGAGCGAGTCGAAGCGGTGTACGTCGACACCGGTTTCATGCGCGACCGCGAGACAGACGAGATCGAGAGTGCCTTCCGGGACCTGGAGCTAGGAAAGCTGCGGGTGTTTCGCGCCGCGGACCTGTTCATGGGGCGACTTCAGGGCGTCACCGATCCCGAGACCAAGCGGGCAATCATAGGACAGGCATTCGTAGATGTCCAAGACCAGATCCTCGGGGACGACCGCTACGCCAGCCAAGACTGGATGCTCGGGCAAGGCACCATCTATCCCGACACCATCGAGTCCGGCGGCACGCAGGCCGCCGACGTGATCAAGACGCATCACAACCGAGTCGAGCGCATTCAAGAGCTGCTCGTGCAAGGGCGCGTGCTCGAGCCGCTGAGCGAGTTCTACAAGGACGAAGTTCGCGAGATCGGTCGCTCCCTGGGCCTGCCGGCCAGGCTGCTCGACCGGCATCCCTTCCCCGGCCCCGGCTTGGCGATCCGCTGCCTATGCGCTTCCGCGACAGAGGGAGCCGTGCCGGATTCGGGCATCGCCGCGGTTGCAGAGCAAGCAGGCTATTCCGCCTTCCTGCTTCCCATTCGGAGCGTGGGAGTCCAAGGCGACAGCCGGAGCTACGCACAGCTCACCGTCCTGCACGGAGGCGAGATTGACTTCGCGCGGCTGCTGCCGCTCTCGACCGCCATCACGAACGAGTTTCGCCACACCAACCGTGTCGTAGCCTGCCTGGCGCCGCAAGAGATCGAGCCCCGGCAGTGGGGCATTCGGCCAGCGACATTGACGCCCGAGCGGGTCAGACTGCTGCAGACTGCGGACCGCGCCGTCACGGATTACCTGCGCGGCGAGGGCCTCTACGACCAGGTCTGGCAGTGCCCGGTGGTACTCTTGCCTTGGGGTCAAGGCGACGCGGAGACGGTAGCCCTGCGGCCGGTCGTGTCGGTCGACGGCATGACTGCATCGGTCGCCGAACTCCCCATACCTGGCCTATTGGCCTTGGCCCACCGGCTAGCCTCGATCGAGGGGATCCACGCCGTCGTGTACGACATATCGCACAAGCCGCCATCGACGATCGAGTGGGAATGAAAGGCCCCGCTGCCTTCAGCCGGCCAGCGAGCTCAGCCAATCCCCGACCAGCGCGCGCACTTCCGTCCGGCCCAGGCCGGATTCGACGCGCAGCGACTCGACTGACTCCAGCGCATCGTACATATCGCGGACCCAGGCGCACTCGGCCTGGGCTTGCTCGCGCGCGACCGTGCGACGGCGCGCGTCCTGCGGATTCACGATCAGCAGCGGGCGCGGCGCGACCGCGGCATAGACATCGCGCACTTCGTACTGCCCCAACACCCCCGGCAGCAGGCTGCTCACCGGCAGGGTGGATTCGGGGTCGTCCAGCATGGACCGATACGAGATCGGCGCTTGGACGCTCACCACGCCTGAGATGCGCGGGTCAAGAACCGCAGCGTGCGCCGCGACAAGGCCTCCGATCCCGACCCCGATCACGATCCACTCGCGCCGCTTGGTCAGTCTCGGCGCGGTAGCCAAGAGGTCTTTTAGGCGCTGCCCGAACAGCGGACGGCCCAGTTCCAAGCTCCGGTAGGCGAGGAAGTCGTCCCATTCGAAGCCCACTTCCAATTCCGGCATGACCGGTCTGCTGGCACCCCAACCGCGCAAGTCCAAGCCGTACACGCTGTGGTTCGCGGCCACCACGGCATCGATCAGGTACCGTTGCACGATCGGGTGGTCCTTGCCCTGCTCCGCGACCAAGAACACCGCGCCCTTGGCGTAAACGCCGGCGTCAAGGAACCGCGTCGGCACTTCGATCCCAAACTCGGCCTTGAACGAGCCCACTCGGGTCACGTCCTTGACGCGGTTGGCGATGAGGCTCTGGTAGACACCGAATTCGCTGTCGCTGCGCGGCAGCTCGAAACTGGGCTCGATGGCATCCGCCCTAGCCGCGCAGAGATCGGCCACGCTCTTCGACTGCAGTGAGACCGCGACCTGCCCCGATTCCGTGCAGGCCAGCTCGCCCGGCTGGCGCGGCTGGGATTCTCCCTCGGAGACAGCGCGTTCCTCTCCCGCCAAGGTCGCGAGGAAGAACGACGCGGCCGCCTCGCGCAGCTCGCGGTTCATTCCGTGCGTGTCGTCTGTCTCTACCAAGTGCAGCTGCTCCGGAGCCGCGAGCTTCTCGTACACGCTCGTTAGCTCGGCGTGTGTGCGCCGCGCGCCGTCGATGGGCACGTAGTCCCGCTTGGCGGCCCCGATCATCAGCGGTCTCGGAGCGAACGCCGCCAGCAGCTCGGGATGGTCGATGCCGGCCCTGAGGGTCCCGTACAGCACCTGTTCGGGATCCGCGATCAACAAGGCCTCGCTCTTGGCTCGGAAACTGGCGACCGCGCAACTGACGAAAGCCGCCTTGAGGCGGTCCTCGAATCCGGCGAATTGCAGGGTTACCATCCCCCCGCCGGACTGGCCGGCGATGCCGATGCGCTCGGACTCGATCTCTTGGCGCGACTCAAGATAGTCCAGGGCTCGGATGCAGTCCCACACCCTGTACTGCATCAGGTTCTCGCCGACCAAGTAGCAGCGGTCGCCCAATATCCGGTGCTCCCCCGTGCCTGCCCGGAAGCGAGTCCGGCCAGTGGCGGCGTCCACGTACTGGTGGCGCTCTCCCTGGCCAAGCGGGTCCCAAGTGAGCACAGCGATGCCATTGCGCGCCATGAGGGCAGAGAACAGCTGGTAGGTCTCTGACGCCTTGCCGGCGCTGCCATGACCACACGGGAAAATGATCGCGGGCACCTTCGCGGACGGCCCGTGCGGGCGATACAGGTTCGCCGTGACGTGAAAGCCGGGACGGCTCTCGAACACGATCCGTTCGATCCGGTGGTCGCCGGCATCGATGGTTCCGATCTGCTTGGCGTTCAGAGGCGTGCGGGCGGGAAACGCCCCCCACATCCGCCCCAGCTCGGTGCGCACCCTGCCGCTCAGGGCCGCAAATTCCTCTGCCGATTCCAAGCGCGCCAGTTGGTCCGACCGGCGCTCGTCAAGCAGCCGCAGGTACTCCCGGACAAACTCCCACAGCATCCAGCCGAACTGCGATTGACCGGCTGCCGGGACGAGCCAGCCGGAGGCCGCCAATGCGGCCAGTTCGCGTCGGCTCAGGTGGCTTGCAGGCACGATTCGAGATTCTAGCGCCCGCCGGTCCGGGGCCGCCATCGTCGCTTATTCTATTCCGCGTGAACGAGGCGCGCGACCGCTGCGACGGCCTCCGCAGGATCGGCATACTGCCAGATCTGTCGTCCGAATATTACGCCGGAAGCACCTGCCTCCATGACTTCGGAGACCGTTTCCAGAGTGCCGTCCAGCCCTGGTCCGCGGCGGGGCCCGCCGGCCACCAGCACGGGCACCCCGCAGGCATCAATGCCCTTGCGGAAGCCGCTGACGCTACCCGAGTAGCGCGTCTTGATCACGTCCGAGCCGAGCTCCGCCCCCATGCGGCATGCCAGCGTGACGTCGTCGTCGATGTCGGGGGGCAGAATGTCGCCGCCCTGGCCGGACATGTCCATGTGATTGGCCATCATGCCTTGGCTGAGCATCTCGGCGACCAAGGGCATGCCCCAGCAACGACTCTCGCTGGCGATCGAACCGACCTTCTCGAGTTCATCGCTCTCGAAGTCCGCTCCGAGCGTGGCATTTACCACCACGGCATCGGCTCCGAGCGAAACGGCTTGCTCGACATCCACGTAGAGGCGCATCGGTCCGCCGCCTAGCGAGCTGACGCAGCCATCGATGCGCAGCAGGATCGCTAGCTCGCCGACGTGCTCGCAGACCTGCTCCAGCATGCCTGGCGTCACCAAGATGGCGTCCGCGCCGGCAGACGCAAGCTGCCCCACGAGCTCGGGCGGCCGTTCGAGGCCCCGTACCGCGCCGGCGGCGTTGCCGTGGTCCATTGCAACAACGACCGCGCGTCCGCGCCTTAGGATGCGCCGCAGGCGCAGGCTCTTTCCGATAGATCTTGTGGGCATGTTTCCTCGTCTCCTGCCGTCGAGCGGTTCAGGCTGCGCTGGGCGCAGTCATAGCTGGGCGAAGGCCCGCTCAGGCCGCCGCCAAGGTTGGCTCCAGAGGCAGCGCGAGCGGCTCGTCCACCAAGAAATCCAATCCCTTGATGGTTTCGACCGCCTTCTCGACAGCCGCTCTCCTCGCCGGTTCCAACGTCGCCACGAAGGGCAGGTCTTGCTTGTCGAAGTGGGGTTCCTGCAGCACTGCCTCGATGCCGACGCCCTGCCCGGCCAGCTTGGATGCCAGCGCCGCGAGGATTCCGGGCCGGTCGCGAACGCGAAAGCGCAGATAGAACTGGCGCTCCTCCGTGCCGCTGGAGACGGGGCGATGGGGCGCCAGGCTGGTGTGCCCGAAGGGCTGAACGCGCTGGACCGAGCCTCCCGCCTGGCGCAGGTCTCGAGCGGCCGCCATTAGGTCGCTCACCACGGCCACACCGGTGGGATCGGGCCCCGCGCCCTTGCCGTAATAGAACGTGTCGCCGCCCCGGCCGTGGACCCAAAGGGCGTTGTAGGAGCCAGTGACTCCCGCCAGAATGGTGTTTCTTTCGACCAGCGCCGGACGTACTGCCAGACGCAATCCGTTTGGTTCCCGGCGAGCGGTTGCCAGCAGGCGGATCGTGTGCCCGAGCCGCCCTGCATAGGCGAAGTCGATGGTACGGATGCGCCGGATCCCTTGGAGCGGGATATCGCCGGGGGACACCTGCTCGCCAAATGCCATGGCTGCCAAGATCGTCAGCTTGGATCGCGCGTCGTAACCGTCAATGTCGGCGCTGGGGTCGGCTTCCGCGTAGCCCAGGTCTTGGGCCTCCCTGAGCACTTGGTCGAAGGCCGCGCCGGTCCGCTCGATCTCGGTGAGGATGTAATTCGATGTCCCGTTCAGAATTCCGATCAGGGCGTCAATGCCATCTCCCGCGATACCCTCGCGCAATACGTTCAAGACGGGAATTCCTCCCGCCACTGCGGCTTCCATGCCGAGCGTGGCGCCGTTGCCTGCCAGCCGCTGCCAAATCTCCGGACCCTGCTCCGCCAGCAACTCCTTGTTCGCCGTGACCACAGGCTTGCCGCCGGCCAGGGCGGTCTCGACGATCTGCTTGGCAACTCCGGTGCCGCCAATCAGCTCAGCGACAACATCGACTCGAGGACTCTCCACGACCTCCCTCCAGTCGGGAGTCCGCAACGCCTGCGGGTGCAGGCTGACAGCTTCGCTCGGGTTCGTCAGCACGCTGCGCGAGCACACCGCCGAGACTTCCAATGCAAAGCCGAGCTTGCCCTCGATCTCAGAGGCATTCTTGCTCAGCAGACGCAGGGTACCGCCGCCCACGTTGCCCAGCCCTATGATTCCCACGCGGACGGCTGACACAGAATTCCATTCTACTTGGGCATGATGCGATTCAGATTTGTCGCGGCCCGCCGGCGACTAAAGCCCCGTCTTTGGCCCAGCACGGCTTGTTCAGAGCCATCGCAAGCTTCGACAGCTGCCACGCGGCCGGGTCCTGCCCCGTCCCTTCCCTCGCATGCGGCCGCAACCTCCCTGAGCCGACTGTTCCGGCCTTGGTTCGACGAGGCCCTAGCCGGAGTTCAAACATCGCGGAGCACAGGCCGCGACACTCTGCCAAAATGGCTCTCGTGCTACGCCATCGCGTTCTTCCCATCAACTTGCGTCCCGTCGCCGCGGTCGCCTGCATGGCGCTCCTGTTCAGCGAATCCGTCGCGGCTGCGACCAAGGTCGGTTTTATTGGCCTGCGGCACGGCCACGCGTGGCGCCAGCTGAGCGAAATCTCGGACATCGCCGAGGCAGACTTCGTGGGCGTCGCCGAGTCCATCCCGGGCTTGGTCGAGGCTGCCAGGAAGATCCAGCCCAACGCTCGCTATGCGGCGGACTATCGCGCCTTCGTCAAACAGACACGGCCAGAAATCGTGTGGGCCTTCGTCGAGAACAACCGTCACCTCGAGATCGTGGAGTTCCTGGCCCCGCTTGGGATCCATGTGATCTTCGAAAAGCCTCTCGCGGGAAGCTACGCCGACGCCCTGGGCATTCGCGAACTTGCCACCCGGCACGGCATCAATGTCATGACCAACTACCAGATGGCGTGGTGGGCTGCGAACCACCAACTCCGCCGCATGGCATCAGGCGGTTCCATCGGCAAGGTGTGGCGGCTGCACGGCGTTGTCGGCAACTCGGGCCCGGCGCCCCGGGATCTGCGGCGCAAGGTGTTCTTCGACTGGCTGACCGATCCCGATGCTAACGGGGCAGGTGCGCTGGTCGATTTCGGGATCTACAGCGCGACCTGGGCAATCTGGCATTTGGGCCTACCCCAGCAGGTCTACGCCACGGTCAGCCACTTGCAGCCGGATCGCTTCCCCAAGGTAGAGGACAATGCCGTGTTCGTGCTCACCTACCCAGAAGCGGTGGGCCTATTCGAAGCAAGTTGGGATTTGCCGCGCGGCTTCCAGCACCTGGAAGTCTTCGGCCACGAGGGGAGCCTCTCGCTGGCACGCGACTCGCTGACCATCCAAGCAAGAAGGGGGGCAGCGACGCCGGTAGAGAGCGTGGCGCTGGCACCCTCCGACCAGCATCCGGTGCGGTACATGATCGACCGCGTGACAAGCCGCCAGCCCCTCGAACACATCGTGGCGCTCGACCTCAACGTGGACGCGGTGCAGATTCTGGAAGCCGCCAAGATATCGGCCAGCGAGCAGCGCCCCGTGCAATTGCCGCTGCCCTCGCCCGCTCGAGACTAGCGCCTTGCTCAGGGTGCCTGGCCCATCTCTGCAGCGACGCGCGACGTGAATTCGTCAAGGCTCTGCCGCAACTGCGCGACGATCTCCGGATGCTCGGCGGCAACGTTGTAACGCTCGGAAGGATCCCGGTCGAGGTGGAATAGCTCCTCGCCCTCGATGGTGCGCAACTTCCAGGGTCCCACTCGAATGCCCTGCGCGTTGCCTCCCCTGTGATAGATGAACTCTCGCCGCGGCGACTGTGCTGTGCGCCCCGTCCACAGCGCTGTTAGGTCGTGTCCGTCGGAGTCGGCGGGCACTTCCCCGCCGCCAGCAGCCAGCAAGGTGGCGTACAGGTCCAACGTCGCTCCCATCTCTGCGGTTACCGTGCCCGGCTGCACGATGCCCGGCCAGCGGACGATGAAGGGGACCCGCACCCCCCCTTCGTAGGTGGTGTGCTTGGCACCCCTGAGCGGCCCCGGCGAGCCAGCGTGCCACGGCACAACACCACCCGAGAGCATGCGGTCGGGCAGGTTCAGCCACGGGCCGTTGTCGCTGGTGAAGATCACGATCGTGTCGTCGGATTGTCCGGTCTCATCCAAGGCCTGCACGATTTGACCCGCCGACCAGTCGATGGCCTCGATCACATCGCCGTAGAGCCCCGATCGCGACGTGCCGCGAAAGCGTCCGGCGGTGCGAAGCGGCAAGTGAGGCATGCTGTACGCCAGGTATGCGAAGAACGGCTGGCCGGACCTCTCGCGGATCACGTCCACCACTTCTGCCGTGTAGCGCAATGTGAGCTGGTCTTGGTCGACCGGATGCTCGATTCGCTCGGCGCCACGGTACAGCCAAAGCGGCTCGTCCGTTTGGACCCACGGCTTGATCATGTCGTTGGAATACGGCAGGCCGAACCAGCTGTCGAAGCCCTTTCCGACCGGCAGGTATTCGTCGCGGGCGTAGCCGAGGTGCCACTTGCCCGCCATCGCGGTCCGGTAGCCGACCGCGCCCAGCGCTTGGGCCAAGGTCACGTATTCGTCCGGAATCCCGCCATCGCCCCCCACCGAAGTGCCTCTAACGTTCGTTCGGCTCGGGTAGCGTCCCAATAGCAGCTGGGTGCGGGCGGGCACGCAGGACGGCGCCGAGTAGAACGCCGTCATCCGTAGTCCCTGGGACGCGAGCCTGTCGAGGTTGGGCGTGCGAATCGTGGGATTGCCGTAAACGCCGAGGTCGCCGTAGCCGAGGTCGTCGGCGAACAACAAGACAATGTTTGGCGCGGCCGACGCGGTCGACAAGCAGCACAGCAGAGAAAGAGCGATGAGGGCAGCGATCCGGGGCACTGGCGCCATTATCGCGCCTTCAGGGGAGCTGCATGAATGTTGTCGATCAGACGCGTTGAGCCGTAAGACGCGGCAGCTGCGATGCGAACCGGACCATGGATCGACCGCACTGGCTCTAGCGTGTCCGGATCGACGATCTCGAGATAGTCCAGTTTGAGCAGCGGCTCTTCGTCGAGAACCTGCCTAGCCACGGCTACCACCTTCCCAGCGTCTTGCTGGCCAGACTCCACTGCGTCCCGCGCACGCTGTAGCGCGTGGAAGATCGCTGGAGCTGACGCCCGCTCGGCGCGACCCAGCAGGACATTGCGCGAACTCAGTGCCAGACCGTCCGGTTCGCGCACCGTTTCCACACTCGCGATCTGGACCGGCAGGCAGGCGTCTTCGGCGAGCCGCCTCACTATGGCGAGTTGCTGGTAGTCTTTCTCGCCGAAGTACGCGATATCAGGCTGCACGGAGTTGAGCAGCTTGAGCACAACCGTGGCGACGCCGCGAAAATGCCCCGGGCGGCTCGCGCCGCACAAGCCGTCGGCAAGGCCCTCGATCTCGACGGTCATCGCGGGGGGGCGCGGGTACATTTCCGCGACAGCCGGCACGAACGCCACGTCCACGCCGTGGTGCTCGCAGACGATCAAATCGGACTCGATGTCTCTGGGATAGCTGCGCAGGTCATCCGGACGGTCGAACTGCAGGGGATTGACAAAGATCGTGGCAACCACGAGGTCGCACTCCTCCCGGGCCCGATCGAACATGGCGGTGTGGGCGGCGTGAAGCGCGCCCATGGTAGGCACGCAACCCACGCGCAAGCCGCGGCGCTTGGCGGCCGCGACGCGCTCGCGGACGCGGGCGATGCGCTCGATGCGCTCGGTTGCCATCCGGCTCAGTCCGAATAGTGGCCGCTGAGGACCTTCTTTCCGGAGACGGGAAACTCGCCCTGGCGAACTTCGCGGACATAGTCCTCGGCGGCAACCTGCAGCTGCCGGCCCAACTCCGCGAAGCGCTTGACGAAGCGCGGCGTGAATTCGTCGTAGAGTCCGAACGCATCGTGGCTGACAAGGACTTGCCCGTCGCAGTACGGGCCAGCCCCGATGCCGATGGTCGGGATCTCCAGCGATTGGGTCACGTCCGCTGCAACCTTGTCCGGGATCATCTCGAGCACGAGTGCGAACGCGCCAGCCGCCTGCAAGGCATGGGCGCTTTCGAGCAGTTTCCTGGCCTCGTCCGAGTCGCGCGCCTGCTTGCGAAAGCCTCCAACTTGGTGAATGGACTGCGGCGTGAGACCTAAGTGCCCCATGACCGGGATACCCGCTTCCGCCAATCGCTGCACCACTTCCAATACCTGGTGGCCGCCCTCCACTTTGACTGCTTGGGCGCCGGCCTCGCTGACAAGCCGACCGGCGCCGCGCACGGCCTCGGAGACGCCGACGTGGCAGCTGAGGAAGGGCATGTCGGCAACGACCAATGCGCGGGACACGGCCCGGGACACGGCCGCGGTGTGATGCGCGATCATGTCCAGGGTGACCGACAGCGTGTTGGGCTGCCCCAGCACGACCATGCCGAGCGAGTCGCCCACTAGGAGCACGTCGACCCCGGCGCGGTCCAGGTGGCGCGCCATGGTGAAGTCGTACGCGGTCAGCATCGCGATCCTGTCGCCGGCGCGCTTCATGCGCAGCAGGTCGGGGGCTCTGACAACTTGGTGGATGTTGCGCACGGTTAGCATTCCTCGCTGAGCGCGGATCGCACGGCGGCGGCTTCAGCGTCCGGCAGGCCGCGCCGCTGCGCCAAATCCAACAGGTACTCCCCGAAAGCCCGGTAGAGGCCGACAAGCGGTGTCGGCGAATTCCGCATTGAGCTTAAGTGGCGCCGCACTGTAACCGCATCTCCCCGCGCGACGGGGCCGGTTAACGCTTGGTTCGCTTCCATTGTAGATGCATTCTCAAGGCTGGCATCCAGCAACGGGCGCAGGGCGCGCAGCGCATCCGCGCGCTCGACGCCCGCACCGTCCATGAGCGTCGCCGCCGCGTCGACCAAACCGACCACGCAGTTGCTGGCGAGCACCGCCGCCGCGTGGTACTGCGCCAATCGATCCTCAGAGACCCTGAGCGTGGTGCATCGCAGCGCGCCTGCCAAGCGCTCGCACCAAGCCAGGGCACGGTCGTCGCCGCAAACTCCCACCGCCGAACCGGGCAACCGCTGCGCTCCCGCGCCTGGCGTCGGAAACGTCTGTAGCGGATGGAACATGGCGCACGGAACACCGCGCTTCCGAAGCGGCGCCAGACTGGCCGGCCCCAGTGCTCCGCTGGTCTGGAGAGCCGCGGCGAGATCGAATCGCGCCAGAGCCGCAGCGACCTCCGAGACGGCCCTGTCAGGCACGGCGACGATCACGCAATCGCTGCTGGAAGCGAGCGCTTCGAGAGTCGCGGCCCTGGCTTCGATACCGGCCGCGGCGGCCGCCGCGCGAGCGCGGCTGCGCGATGTGACAATCACGTCGAACTCGGCCGCCAGCAAGCGGGCCAGCGCCTGGCCGACGCTGCCCGCGCCGACGATTCCTACAGTCAAGCCTTGGGACACAACGGGCCATTATGGCGCTTGGCCGAGTCCGCGCGCTCGATTCAAGCCACAGTGCCGCATCAGCGTGGACGGACACTCGGCACACTAGGCCAATTCGCGCGATGGTCGGTTGTCTCGCAAGAAGTCCACGATGGATTCCAGCGAAGCTCCCGGCTGGAAGACGCGCGCCACGCCCATGCCTAGCAACGTCTCCGCATCGGTATCGGGAATGATCCCGCCGACGATCAGGCGGATATCGGTTGCGTCGGCTTCTTTGAGCAACGCCAGCACGCGGGGCACGATCGCCATGTGTGCACCCGAAAGGATCGATAGGCCGATGAATTCGACATCTTCCTGCACTGCCGCGCTGACGATCTGCTCGGGAGTCTGGCGTAGCCCCGTGTAGACGACCTCCATGCCCGCGTCGCGCAATGCGCGAGCGATGATCTTGGCACCGCGGTCGTGGCCGTCCAATCCGGGCTTGGCGACCAGCACGCGCACGGGCGGGGCAAGCGATCCGCGAGGCATCGTGGCTATCTTAAGTCACAATCCAGGCGTGCTTCATCCAGCGGGCAAAACAGCGGCGGCAGGGCTGGCCACCAGGAATCCGAGCAAGCGGACCACGCCCACAAGAACCAGCCGACATCGTTCGAGCACTCCGGGGCGCTAGCCAAGAGGTGAACCGACTGATCTAAGAAGTGCCCCGCCCGATCCGACAACTGTCCCGCCTGATCTAAGAGCGGCCCCGCGAGATCCCGTAGCCCCCTCAACATGGAATCATGAGGCCGCCCCCACGCTTATACTGGAACGGTGGCCTGCGGCTGTCTGCCCGCCACTGCACCCTGATCCCATGAGAGCGCCAGAGTCCAGTATGAGAGTGTCCGTGCTATCGCTGTCGCTGATGTTCATCTTGTGCGCGGAGCTGTCCGCAGCAGATTCGTGGGCGGCGTGGCGAGGCATTTTGTCCGATGGAGTGTCGCAAGATACCGGTTTGCCGGACAACTGGTCCCCGGACGGCGAAAACCTGCTTTGGAAGGCACCCTACGGCGGGCGCTCCGCGCCCGTGGTAGTGGACGATCGCGTCTGCATGATCCGTCTAGCCGAGCCGGACACGCCCACGCGCTGGCAGGAGCAAGTCGCCTGCCTGGACGCCGACACCGGCGCGCCGGTTTGGGAGTACCGCTACAGCGTCTTCCAAACTGACATCCCCCACCACCGCGTAGGCTGGGCCAGCTTGGTGGCCGACCCGAGCACCGGCAATGTGTTCGCGCACGGCGTCGAGGGCATGATCATCGCGTTCGATCCAGAGGGCAACGTATTGTGGGAGCGCTCGACATCCGAGGAAATCGGCCGAATCTCGGGCTTCGGCGGCCGCACCGTGACACCGGTTCTCGACGGAGACCTGCTGGTGGTGAGCTTCCTGTCCGCGGGCTGGGGATCCACCTTCATTCCGCGACACCGCTTTTACGCGCTGGACAAGCGCACTGGCGAGACGGTCTGGCTGTCCACGCCCGGCAAGGCCCCCTACGACACGACGTACACGGTGCCGGTCGTTCGCGAGGTCGACGGTCAACGCTTGTTGATCGCCGGCAACGGCGACGGCGGCATCTATGCGATGCAGGCCGCGACGGGGATCAAGGTCTGGGAGTTCTCGCTGTCGAAACGCGGCATTAACTCCTCGGTAGTGGTCGACGGCACTACTGTTTACGCCTCCCACAGCGAGGAAAACGTCGACGGCAGCACCTCGATGGGGCGCCTTGTCGCGCTGGATGCCGCCGATGTTACCGACGGCCGGCCGAAGCAACTTTGGATGGTCGACGGCTTCGCCGCCGGCTACGCCTCGCCGGCGATCCAAGACGGCATTCTCTACCACGTGGACAACTCCGCCAACTTGGTCGCGTTCGACGGCGCGACTGGCGACGAATTGTGGACGCGCAACATCGGAATCGCCCAGCGCTCCTCGCCCGTCATTGGCGACAACAAGCTGTACGTCTCGGACGTGGACGGCAAGCTGCATATCCTGCGGCTTTCCGGGCGCCAAGAGCCGAGCCGGACCGATCTCGATGAATTCAAGAACCCCGACGGCAGCGCAACGCAGATCAACGGATCCCCTGCTATCGCTAACGGGCGGGTCTATTTCATCACCAACAACATGATCTACTGCATCGGCAACGCGCAGGGCAGGCCCGGCAGCGCTCCGCCGGCTGACAGCGGGCCGGGAGCGGCACCGGCCGGCGCCGCTCCAGCTCACGTGCAAGTGGTGCCCGGCGAGATCAACCTCGCGCCGGGCGGCCGGGCACGTTTCCGGGCCAGGCTATTCGACGCAAAGGGCCGCCTCATCGGCGAGCGCGACGCGACTTGGTCGATCGAGGGCGCGCTCGAAGGGAACCTAGGCCCGGACGGAGATTTCACGGCTGGCAACCAATTCCCGCAGGGCGGACTAATCGTCGCGACTATCGGCGACCTCAGCGGCCAGGCCCGCGTGGCGGTCCGGCCGACCGGCAGCTTCACCGAGGACTTCGAGCGTTACAGCGTCGACGCCGTGCCGGACGGCTGGTCGGCCGCACGAGGGCGTTTCGCCGTAGTCGAGGCCGACGGCGGCAAGCAGCTCAAGAAGCCGTCAGGCAACCCGCGGTCCTGGCGTACGACGGTCTATGTCGGCAACCCGCTGCAGAGCGGCTACGAGATCGAGGCCGAGATGATGTCGATGGAGCAGCGCCGGCGCATGGCCGACATGGGCTTGGTGTCCCACCGCTACACGCTGGCTCTGATGGGCAACGCCCAGAGCCTGATGATCCGCACATGGCTGTCAGAGCTGGGCCGCTTCTCGAAGGAGGTCCCCTTGGAATGGGACCCCGAGGTTTGGTACCGCGTCAAGCTGCGCGTGGAGCCCGCCGCGGACGGCAGCACCGCAATCCGCGGCAAGGTCTGGCCGAAGGGCGATGACGAACCCGAGGCGTGGACCATCGAGGCCGTGGATGCCCTAGGGCACGACCACGGCAGCCCGGGCATCTACGGCTACTCTTCGGCCGACATCCACTACGACAACCTCAAGGTCAAGCCGTTCGGCGGCTGACCGCAGCTACCCGGAGATCGAAATGCTAGCTCGCCCAATCCAAAGCCACTGTCTCGCTATCGCGCTCTCAGCCACGCTGACCTCGGCGGCCTCAGGCGCCGACTGGCCGATGTGGGGAGGGAACGCATCCCGCAACATGGTGTCTTCCGAGAGCGGCATTCCTCGCACGTGGGACCTCAAGACCATGGAGCGGATCAAGTGGAAGGCCGAGATCGGTTCGCAGTCCTACGGCAACCCGGTGATCGCCGACGGCAAGGTTTTTCTAGGCACCAACAACGAGCTGATGCGCGACGAGGCCTATGGCGGCGACCGCGGCGTGGTGATGGCCTTCGACGAGCAAACCGGCGAATTCTTGTGGCAAATGACGCACGCGAAGCTCGAGGCCGGGCGAGTCAACGACTGGCCCGAGCAGGGCGTTTGCTCCTCGCCGGCAGTGGCCGATGGCGTCGTCTACTACGTCTCCAACCGCGCGGAAGTGCTGGCGCTAGACGCCGCTGGCTTCCGCGATGGCGAGAACGACGGCCCGTACAAGGATGAGGCCAAGCAGGATCCGACAGACGGCGACGTGATCTGGTCGCTGGACATGTACAACGACCTAGGCGTCTTCCCCCATAACATGGCCGCCACCTCGCCGCTTATCGTGGGCGACCTGCTGTTCGTCAATACTTCGAACGGAGTGGACGAATCGCACATCAACATCCCCTCCCCGCGCAGCCCGAGCTTCCTGGCTCTGAACCGCAAGACTGGCGAGATCGTGTGGGAAGACCGCTCGCCCGGCCGCAACATTCTGCACGGCCAGTGGTCATCGCCGGCGTACGGCACGGCCGGTGGCAAGCAACAGGTGGTCTTCGCTGGCGGCGATGGATGGCTCTACAGTTTCGTGCCGGAAACCGGCGATCTGATTTGGAAGTTCGACACCAATCCCAAGGAATCGGAATGGAAGCAGGGACGCGGCGATCGCAACAACCTCATCGCGACGCCCGTCATGCTCGATGGCAAGGTCTACATCGCGGTCGGCCAAGATCCCGAGCACGGCGAGGGCGTGGGACACCTCTGGGCCGTAGACGCCTCGGGGAGCGGGGACGTGACCGAGAGCCACGTTGTGTGGCACCACCCGTTCCGCCGCACGATCTCGACGGTGGCTATCCACGACGGGATCGTCTACGCTGCCAATTTCTCGGGGTTCTTCCATGCTTTGGACCTCGCTACGGGCGAGTTGCTGTGGGAGCACGACATGCTGGCGGCAGTGTGGGGTTCGCCCTACGTGGTCGACGGCAAGGTGATGATCGGCGACGAGGACGGCGACCTGTCCGTCTTGACGGCCGGGCGGGAGATGGAGGTGCTGTCGGAGATCAACTTCGGGAACGTGATCTACTCCACTCCCGTGGCGGCCAACGGCACCCTGTTCATCATGACCCGGTCGCACCTGTATGCGATCGCGGCGGACTGAGGAGCTGGGCATGTCAAACGGCCAAGGCAAGATGGAAGCCGCCAAGGCTGCGTTGGACGCGCACGTGCGGGAGACCGTCGCATGGCATTTCGACCCGGAGACTGGGTGCCCGTTCTGGCTGGAGTTTGCCAAGGAGCGCCTTGCCTGGGATCCGCGCGACCGCATCGGCGGTTTCGACGACCTGCGCCTGCTGCCGCCCTTTGAGGACGAGTGGCTGCGCGGAGGCCCGGTCCGACGCTGGGTGCCGAAGGGCTTGGCTGGCAAGCCGGTGTACGTCTTCGAAACCGGCGGGACGACCGGCGTGCCCAAGTCACGGGTCAACGTTGAAGACTTCCAGACTGACTACGCCGAGTTCTCCAAGACCCTGCCGGACGAGTTCTTTCCGCCGGGCTCGGACTGGCTGCACCTCGGCCCGACCGGGCCGCGGCGCCTGCGCCTCGCTGTCGAGCACCTCGCCCATGTCCGAGGCGGGATTTCGTTCTCGGTCGACCTGGACCCGCGCTGGGTCGTCAAGCTGCTCAAGCGCGGCCAGTATGAGGAAGCCGAGCGCTACCGCCAGCACTGCCTCGACCAAGCCATCACCATCCTGAAGGCGCACCCCGGGATCCGCTGCCTGTTCGCGACGCCAAAGCTGTTGGAGGGCCTCTGCGATCGGATCTCGCTGAAGAAGTTCGGGATTACCGGCGTGTTCTGCGGCGGCACCGAGATGACGCCGGAGTTCCATCGCTTCGCCCGGGAAGAGCTGCTCGAAGGCGCGTACTTCGCAGCCACCTACGGCAACACGCTGATGGGCCTGGCCTGCCACAAGCCGTTCGACCCGTCCGACAATCACGCCATCATTTACTACCCTCCCCAGCCGCGAGCGGCGCTGGAAGTCTGCAACCCGGACAACCTCGACGAGGTCGTCGAGTACGGCGCGACCGGGAGGGCCGTGCTGACCACGCTGACACGGGAATTCTTCATGCCCAGATTCCCCGAGCGCGACATTTGCGAACGGGAGCGCCCGATCGACCTGTACCCTTGGGACGGGGTCCGCAACGTGCGCCCGTACCAAGATTCCAAGACGGGCTCGGTAACGGTCGGAGTCTACTAGCCCTGCAGGAAACGCCCCAAGATGCCGTCGACATCGCGATCGCTTGCCGTCTCGCTGATTGCCGCCCTATTCGTCATCGCCAGCGCGACCGGTGCGCGGGCCGAGGATGATTCGGACGAGATCAGGGCCCTGGTTGGCCGCTACGCCTCGGCGCGCGAGTCGAGGGATCCACAAGCGATCCGCAAGCTGTTCACCGCTGACGCCGACCAGCTCGTGTCGTCGGGCGTGTGGCGCCGGGGGAGCGAGGCTCTGGTGGAAGGCATGCTTTCCAGTTCGCGCCGCAATCCGGGCACCCGCACGCTGACGGTCGATACGGTGCGCTTTCCCGCACCAAGCGTGGCAGTGGCCGATGCCCGCTACGTCATCGCGGGCAGCGCCGGGGCCGCGGATCGCAAGATGTGGAGCACCTTCGTGTGCCTGCGCACCGACGACGGCTGGCGCATCGCAGCGATTCGCAACATGCTGCCAGCCCCGCGCTAGCCCGCCGCAACGGGGCACTCACCGCAGGTCGAACACTTCCACGCTGGTGCTGATCTCTTCGCGCGGCAGCAGCGAGGCATGGTGTGCGACGACCTGCCTGACGCGCGGCCGGCCCTCTCCGAAGCCGGTGGCCGTAGGCGGCCCGTTCAGCACCAGCGGGATCATCTCGCGGCTGAAACGCTCGACAGGGGCGCGTTCGGCGGCGCGCACGCCGATGCGCAACTGGACCTCGGGCGGATCGGGGTTGGGCGCGGCAACCGGGCCATGACAGGCGTCCAAGCCCAGTACCTCGGCTTGAACCTCATCAAACCTCAGGCCCAGATCGTCCAAGCGCTGGCGCACGATTCTCTCGGCGGCGCGTGCTTTCTGGGCCGCGTCCGGCCAACTGTACACCAAGGCACCGACCGCCTGATAGCCCGCCGCATACGTGATCGATGTCTTCAGAGTGGGTGGGCGCCGCCCTCCCCGCACTCCTTCGACCGCGACCCGGTCCGGCCCGTCGTCGCGCAGGGCGATGCTTGTGAAATCGGCGCTGCAGTCCGGTGTCAGGTATGCCTTGGGGTCGCCAAGTTCGTAGAGCAGCTGCTCCTTGATCGAAGCTGGCGTGATCCGTCCGCCAGTGCCGGGGTGCTTGCTGACCACGAAGTCACCGCTCTCGTCGGCTTCGACAATCGGAAATCCGATGTTCGCCATGTCTGGGAGGGTCTGCCAATCTACCGAGTAGTTCCCTCCTGTGCACTGCGCGCCACACTCGATGATGTGGCCGGCGATCGTGCCTGCCGCCAGCTTGTCCCAATCCTGCCCGGACCAGCGAAATTCATGGATCATGGGTGCCAGCGTCAGGGCGGTGTCGGTTGACCTGCCGGCAATCACGATGTGCGCCCCGGTCGCCAGGGCCTCCGCAAGCGGAAACCCGCCCAAGTAGACGTGCGCGCTGAGCAGATCGGCGCGTATGTCCTCGATCGGCCGCCCCGTGTCGATCTCGTCAAAACGGACGCCCCGCGAGGTCATCTCGTCGATTCGGTCGAGAATGTCGTCGCCGAGCACGACCGCCACCCTCGCATCGCGGATGCCGGCTGCGCTGGCCTTCTCCAAGATTGCCCTTGCACAGGCGCGCGGGTTGACGCCGCCGGCATTGGTGACGATCCTGATGCCGCGCTCCAGCATGCGCGGCAGCAAGGACACTGCAAGATCGACGGCATCGGTAGCGTAGCCCTTGTCGGGGTCGCGCCGCCTGTGCTTCTCCAAGATCGACATGGTGACCTCGGAGAGATAGTCCAGCACCAGATAGTCGATCGGCCCTCCCGCCACCATGCGCCGCGGGGCCTCGAGCCAGTCGCCCCAGAATCCTTGGCCGTTTGCGATCCGAATCACGCCCCAAACCCGTTCGAACTCTTGCAGCGCCAGCAGCCTCGGTGCGAACGCCGGAAGCGGCCTAGCGCAGCACCCGCAGGTAGCGTCCAAGGCTGCTGCCACTGGTGCGTTGCGCTCGACCGCGCCAGCGCCCAGCAGTTGCCGCCGCCCATGTTACAGTATGGCCATTCCGGGTTGGCCGAGGCTGAACCATGCGCGCGGCTGAGCTTTCCGACAAGACCGCGCTGGTGACGGGAGCCTCGTCCGGGATCGGGCGGGCATGCGCAATCCGGCTCGCCCGCGAAGGGGCCCAGCTGGTGCTTCACGGGCGTCGACGGGAGGCCTTGGAGGAAACCGCCCGCCTGATCGGCGGTGCCAGAATCATCGACGCGGATCTCGCCGATCCTGCCGCCCGGTCCTCGTTCTGCGCTCGCGCTCTGGAAGAGCTCGAAGCTCTCGACATTCTTGTGCATAACGCAGGCATTGGAATTCTCGCGCCATCAGACTCGACCGATCCCGATCATGCCCGCGACCTGCTGGCGCTGAATCTCTTGGCGCCTGTGGAGATCACGCGACAACTTCTGCCGCTGATGCGACCGGGCGGCAGCATCGTCATGGTGAGCTCTATTGCCGGCAAGCTATCCCTGCCCGGCATGGGCGTTTACGCTTCGTCGAAGCATGCCTTAAACGCCTACGCCAATGTCCTGAGGGCAGAATTGCGCGAACGGGAGATTCACGTGCTCTCGTTTTGCCCCGGCTACGTAAGCACGCCATTCATGAGCAACATGCTGCAAGGTGCTTCGACCAGGCCTCTGCCCGGACGGGGCATGTTTGCGCTCACCCCCGACCAGTGTGCCGAAGCCATTCGTTCCGGGATTCGCAAGCGCAAGCGGACGGTGGTCGTGCCTCGTCTCGGCTGGCTTGTGATCGCGGCGGAGCGTCTCTGCCCGGCCTTGGTCCACAGCGCCATGTCACGCAAGATGCGCAGGGACGGCCTGGGGTGAGTGCCGACGCACACGGCGCAGGACCGCCGCCGGAAAGCCCGCGGGCGATCTTCCTGGCCGGCTTCATGGGATCCGGCAAGTCCACCATCGGCCGCCAGCTTGCAAGAGCGCTTGAATGGTCGTTCGTCGACCTAGATGCCGAGATCGAGAGGCTCGCGGGACGCTCGATTCCCGACATCTTCGAGGCAAGTGGCGAGGGCGGGTTCCGCGATTTCGAGCACGCAGCGCTGCGGGAGCAGGCCGAAATGGGCCGGGCCGGCGCGCCGCGCGTGGTGGCTCTGGGCGGGGGCACGTATGCGTTCGAGCGAAACCGCAGCCTGTTGCGGCAGGCGGGCCCAACGGTATGGCTCGACGCGCCGGCCGACACGCTGTGGGAACGGGTGCGGCTAGAGTCCCACCGCCCGCTGGCTCGCGACCGCGCCGGCTTCCTGCGCATCTACGCGGCCCGACAGGAGTCCTACGCCCAGGCTGACTGTAGAATCGACGCCTCGGCGGCGCCCGCAGATGTCCTGCGGGAAGTGTTCAAGCTAGGATGGATGCAGGGGCTTCGCGCAGATGGCCGAGCCAGTGATCCGCGCCGAGGGCCTGGGTAAGACGTTTCGCAGCGGCGAGCAGGCGCTGACGATATTCGCGGGGCTGACGTTCCAGATCCGCCAGGGCGAGAGCGTCGCGCTCGTCGGCAAGTCTGGCGCCGGGAAATCGACCTTGCTGCATATCTTGGGCGCGCTTGAGAAGCCCACCACGGGCAAGGTGCTCTTTCGCGGAGACTCGCTCGCGTCGCTGAGCGATACCCAGCTGGCCAACTATCGCAACCGCGATGTCGGCTTCGTCTGGCAGAATTGCCACCTGCTGCCCGAATTCACGGCGATCGAGAACGTAGCCCTGCCACTCCGCATCGCGGGTGTGTCGCAGGACTCTGGTCACAAGGAAGCGCAGACCTGGCTGCAGCGGGTGGGGCTGGCAGAACGGATCGATCACCAGTCCGGCGAACTGTCCGGCGGCGAGCAGCAGCGGGTTGCGATCGCCCGAGCACTGGTGTCCAAACCGAGGCTGCTGCTCGCCGACGAGCCGACAGGCAACCTCGACGAAGGCACCGGCGAGTCCGTCATGAAGATGCTACTCGAGCTGGCTCGTCAAGAAGGGCTGGCAATCCTGCTAGCGACGCACAACCCGACGTTTGCCGCGCTTTGCGACCGGGTCTTCAGCTTCGAGCGCGGAAGGCTGCGCCAATCAGGCTAGGCGAAGCCGGCCTCGCCGGTACCTTCCAACCTGCCCTGCCGGTCCGAGCCGGCCCCGGCACCGGCCTGCAAGAGCTCCCGCAGCTTGGACCAGCGGCGCGACTGCGTCGATGTCTGCACGGCTCGCCTCACCGCGCTGCGCTGGCCGACGAGCACGACAAGTCGCTTGCCCCGCGTGATCGCGGTGTAGAGCAAGTTGCGCTGCAACATGACGAAGTGGCGGTCCATGAGCGGGATCACCACAGCGGGATACTCGGAGCCTTGGCTCTTGTGGATCGTGGTGGCGAACGCCGGAACCAGCATGTCGAGATCGCGCAGGGTGTAGTCGACCTTGCGTCCATCGAAATCCACCACGATCATCCCGTCTTCCAGATCCAGCGATTCGATCCTGCCGATATCGCCGTTGTACACATCGCGGTCGTAGTCATTCTCGACTTGCATCACTTTGTCGCCCGGGACGAAGCTCCACCCGAACCGTTCCAGCTTCTGCTCGCCGGGCGGATTGAGGGCACCCTGGAGCACGGTATTGAACGCGCCGGCACCGATAGCGCCACGGTTCATTGGGCACAGCACTTGGATGTCGCGCACCGGATCGAGCCCGAAGCGCTGCGGAATCCGGCTGCGCACCATTTCCACGGTCTTCTTGATCGCGTCATCCGGCACGTCGGCCGGAACGAAGTAGAAGTCGCTTTCCCCTTCCGGCTTGCCAAGCTCCGGCAGGTCGCCGCGATTGACCCGGTGCGCGTTGACGACGATGCGGCTGCTAGCAGCCTGTCGAAAGACTTCGACCAAGCGCGCGACGGGCACCGCTTCGCTCGCGATCAGGTCGGCCAGCACTTGGCCCGGGCCGACGGAGGGGAGCTGATCGACATCTCCGACCAGCAGCAGAGCCGCGCGCCCGGGCAGCGCCCGCATCAGCGAGTTCATCAGCGACACGTCGACCATCGAGGTCTCGTCCACCACAAGCAAGTCGCATTCCAAGGGCTTGTCGGCGTTGCGGCGGAATCCGGGGCGACCGGGATCGAACTCAAGCAGACGGTGGATCGTCTTGGCTTCCATGCCGGAGGTCTCGGCAAGCCGCTTGGCCGCCCGGCCCGTCGGCGCGCATAGTCCGATCGCGACTCCCTTGGCCTGCAGGATCCTTAAGATGGCGTTGACAATCGTGGTCTTGCCCACGCCTGGACCGCCGGTGATCACCATCACCTTGGACCGCAACGCCAAGCGCACGGCTTCGATCTGGCTCGGGGCCAGTCTGAGATCGATCTGCCGCTCGACCCATGGGACGGCCCGGTCCGTGTTCACCCGGGGCCATGGCGGCGCTCCGCGCAACGACGCGCTCAGCGCCTTGGCGATCCCCCGCTCGGCGCGATGGAGGCGGGACAGGAACAAGCACGGCTCTTCCCCTACGCTGTCCTCGACGACACTGCCCTCCTCGATCTCCGACCGCAGGGCCGGCTCGATCCGATCGGGAGCGACACCGAGCAGTTCCTTGGCCGAGCGGAGCAGTTCCTCGCGCGGCAAGCCGCAGTGCCCGTCGCCCATGGCCTCGCTCAGCGCGTAGCCGATGCCGGCGCGGATGCGAACCGGAGAGCCTCGGTCCACGCCGAGCTTCATCGCAATGCTGTCGGCAACCTTGAATCCGATACCCCGAATGTCCCTTGAAAGCACGTACGGGTTCTCGCTCATCACCTGCAAGGCATCCGCGCCGTACGTCTTGTAAATCCGTGCCGCCCGGGCCGAGCCGATGCCGTGGGTGTGCAGGAAGATCATGATTTCCCGCACGACCTTTTGTTCGTCCCACGCCTCGATGATGCGCTTGGCGCGGACCGGACCGATGCCCGGCACTTCCCGCAATCGCGCCGGATCGGTCTCTATCACCTTGAAGACATCGCCGCTGAATTCGGAGACGAGCTTCTTGGCGTAGACCGGACCAATGCCGGGAATCGCGCCGGAGCCCAGGTACTTCTCGATGCCGGAGTCCGATTCCGGCGCAGAAGCCTTGATGTAAGAGGCCTCGAACTGCCGCCCGTGAGAGCGGTCATTCACCCACTGGCCAGATGCCGTGATCCATTGGCCGGGGCTGACCGCAGGCGTCCGGCCGACCACAGCCTGCAATTCCCGCAACCCGCGAACCTGTACGCGCAGAACGCAGAACCCGTTCTCAGGATTATGGAATACGACCCGCTCGACCGAGCCCGACAGAACCTCGCGTTCGAGAATCTGCGCTTGCTGGTCCACAGGCCAGGACTGCTCCGCGAGCCGAGCATGGCCCGTTCGCAGTTTTACAATAGCGCAGCGCACCGCCGCCTCGACCGCAGTTCTCCGGCACACGACAACGCTGCATCCGGCACGCTACGGCCTACGCCCCGCGAGCGCGATTTCCGGCCCTCTGCGCGACAGCGACCGTCGGAATCAATCGCGCCGGAACCAAATGTGCCGAGTTACCAGCGGGAACGATTCCAAGGACGCTCTCGACCGCGGTTCTGGCGGACCACCTACGACGGTCACAGCCAGAACGCTCGTCTCTGGCGAGCAGGGGTCTCAACGCCCGTCTAACCGCTTTGCCTCTCCACGCGCACGGTGACGATGTCGATGTCGTGGTACTGCTGGTGGCGCACCGAACTGGCGTAGTGCCGCAACAGCTTCAGCGAGATCGGCTCCTCCCCGCCTTGGTCTGCCCAGCGGCCCAGCAGTGCAATCCGATCCTCGATATTCTCTTCAGCCGTCGAGGCCATAAACTCCATCTCCGCGGCATTGCGATCACCGGACAGAGCCAAGAGCAAGTGCTTCGGAGGACCTGCGGACTCCCCGTCTTCATCTGTTGGCACCAGGCTCAGGATCGCCTCTTCCCCGGCGGCGCGCAGGCGGTTCGCGGATTCTTCGTCCCAGCGCCGCTGCTCGGCGAAGTCGCTAAGGAACGAATCGACCCCCGGTAGCGACTTGGCCGTCAGGGTCGTCTTGAGAGTGAGCCGCTTCGGCTTGGTCGCTTGCATTGCAACTACCATCAAGACCGCGGCCAAACCGCCAGCCGTCATGCCATTGCCGAGGATCGATGCACCGAGCTCACCCAAGCTGTCGGCGAAGATCTGCTGGTTTTGAAACCCGACACCGAGCCAAAACGCAACTCCGACAACGACGCTCTTGCGATAGTCCAGGCCGTCCTTGATAGCAATACGAATGCCCAGCGCGAACAGAATCGCCAACAGCACCAGCACGTAGGCCGATACGACTGGATCCGGGATCGCCAGGATGATCGCGGCGAGCTTCGGAATGAACGCTGCGGCCACAAACAGGCCTCCGATGCAAACGCCTACCGAGCGCGCGGCAACGCCTGTCAACTCGGTGATGGCCACGCTCGAGGAGTACGTGGTGTTGGGCACGGTGCACGTCAAGCCTGAAAGGAGGTTGCCCAGTCCATCGGCCGCCACCGCTCCCTGCACGGCTCGGAAGTCAGTGGCGCGCGGCTCGCGCCACGAGACCTGCTGGATACCGATGGCATCCCCGATCGTTTCGATGGCACCAACGATTGTCACCAAGACGAAGAGCGGCAGCAGCGCCCAGAACGACGTATCGAAACTCAGATCGATCCCGGGCCAGCCCGTTGTCGGCAGGCCGATCCACGGAGCAGCGGCAATCATCGAAGTGTCGTACAACCCGTAGAACGACGCCACGACACAGCCTGCCCCCACGCCGATTACGGGCGCCCACAGCCGCCAGGCTCCCGAGGCGAGCAAGGCCAGCGCCGTAGTCGTGACAAAGGTCGCGCCGGCGCAAGCCTGAGCGCCGCCCGCGGGCGTTCCCTCGGGCACGTTCGCCAACATCTCGAACAGAATCGGAACGATCGTGACGGCGATCAGCATTATGACCGTGCCAGCCACCAGCGGAGTGATAACCCGTCGAAGCAGCGAGAGATGCGAGGCGAGCAGGAACTGGAACAGCGAGGACGCGATCACCAGCGCCGCGAGCAGGCCCGGGCCGCCCTCTACCAGCGCGGACACCGAGACCGCGATGAAGGCTCCCGAGGTTCCCATCAGCAGGATATAGCCAGCGCCGACACGCCCGACTCTGACGGCTTGGACGAATGTGGAGACGCCACACACGCAAAGACCTGCAAATACGGCCCACACCAGGTAGTCTTCGCCCGTGCCGGCCGACCGGATCACGACTGCGGGCGTGAGTACGATGCCGCTGATGCTGAGCAGCGCGTACTGCATCCCCAAACCAAGCGACAGCGCAACAGGCGGGCTTTCGTCGGGCTCGTAGCGAATTGCTCTGGGAGCGCGAGAATCTGAAGAGGCCACGGACGCCTATTTTACCCACCCGCTCGGCCAGGGGCCGCCGGCCTGTGGGTCAGCCAGACCGGCCCTCGCTCATCGAACCGTGCAGCGCGCTGCCGTATCGCCTCCGGAACCCCGGCCTGCATCGCTCGTCGGTGCCGGCCGGCTACCCGTTGTCCGGCCGGCCGATCCGGATCTCGGCCTTCAGCGGCGCTGCCTCGGCGTCCCCCCGGTAGCTGCCCTGTATGGGACTGGCCTCGGAAGGTGAGTTCCCAGCAGCCACCGCTACATGCCGGTCGGCTACCGCCAAGCCCTGCGTGGGATCGTATCCACGCCAGCCCCCGCCCGGCAGGTACACCTCCGCCCAAGCATGCATGAAGCGGGTGCCAGATCCTTGCTCTTGGTAACCGCTCACGAAGCGGGCGGCGATGCCGACGGCACGGCAACAATCCATGAAGAGGACGGCGAGGTCGCGACAGGCGACACGCTCGGCGGTCAGTGTCTGGGCGGGCAGCAGCGGCTCGCCGTGCTCGCGCACGGTCACTGCGCATGCTTCGTGAATCGCTTGGTTGAGCACGCTGAGAAACGCCAGCGGCTGGCGCCCGGACCGAGCAAGGATCGGGCGCAGGAACTCGTCGACGGCAGGATCGGCCCCTGCCGGCCGCGCCAGCGATGACGCGAGGCGACCGCGAACGGTCACGGCGTATTCGAAGGGCAGCTTTCCCGTGCCGTCGCCAATGACCAAGTAATCGAACGGATTGATCCGCAGCGTCTCGACCTCAAACTCGCTGGTGACTTCCAGCGTCTGTGTGAGGCCAGAGAACCACGCATGCGCAACGACGTTGCCCTCGACATCCAACGCTTCACTGAGCAATTCCGGTTCCGGCGTCACCCTGAGCCGGTATCGCAGCAGGCGCTGGAAGCCGTCGCACCTGGGCCTGAGTCGAATAACGTGCGGCTCCAAATATACCGGCTTGCTATAGCGAAACCGCGTCGTGTGGCTCGCAACGAAGCGCATGCTCGGCACTGCCGCGGGCGTCAGTCCTGGCCGCTCTCGCCGCCGCCGTTCGGAGCCAGCTTGGCAAAGGCTTCCTCCAGCCATTCCCCGGGCAGGTCACGCATCGTGATGCGCAAGTGCTCCTGCCACCAGTTCGAGATGGAGGCAAGGTCGTCCTTCTGGAAGCGGTGCTCGACGACGCGGAACGAATCCGGCGCATACAGCACTACATCGATCGGAAAGTCAACGTCGGCCGCGCTGATGCGGGTGGAGTCGAATGCCAGGCAGCCCGCCTTGAAGGCGTGCCGCATCGAGTCCGAGTATGTCAGGGTGCGGTCGAGGATCGGCTTGCCGTATCCCGTCGAGCCAATCACGTGATACGGTGTCGCCCGGCCCGTGTCGACCCAGTTGCCTTCGGGATAGACGAGATACAGCTTGTGCCTCTGGTCGTCCCTCATCTGACCGCCGATCAACGCCTTCATGTCGAATGACAGCCCGCCATCCACCAGAGACTGCTTGTCCTCGCCCGACACTCGGCGCACCTGGTCGGTAAAGAGGTTGACGACCTGGTAGAGCTTGGTGAACGGCTCCTCGCTACCAGCCAGCGCCTCTTCAAAGTATGTGAGCGCCTTGTCCCGTATGGAGCGCAGCCCCGATGTCATGACGAAGAGCGCACCACCGTCTGTTTCGTAAGTGGTGACCTTTCGGGCTGTCAGGCACTCGTTGCCTGACGTCAGCCTGGTATCGGCGATCCCGACCAATCCGTCTTGCACGTTGATTCCGAGACAAAACGTCATGTCAAGGCAGTTCCCGCTGATCCGGCTCCACTCGTGACTCGCGGGGCAAAGAATGAACTCTGCAAGGCCTCGCTGGTCTGATTGAGCCCGACCTGCAGCTGGTCCAGAAACTCGTGCAGGCCCTCAATGATCACCTCGTCTACAGCAGTATAGTCAAGGCTCGACACGAGCCGTCCCAGACGGCGCTCGGCCAGATTGCGAAAGGTTCCCGGCCGAGTGCCAGTGATGGCGTGGAGCGACTCGTCAGCGCGCCGCAGGCAGTTCCTCACCGATCGCGGGAATTCCGGATCCAAGATCAAGAATTCGGCGGTCTTGTCGAGTCGGACCATGCCGTGCCGCTGCCGATACATCTCCAGAGCGCTCACAGACTGCAGGACCGCCGTCCAGTGCAAGTCGTCGGTGGGGCTGCCCACATCGGCGGGCGTGGGCAGGAGCATGAAGTAGCGGATGTCGACGATGCGCGTGGTCTTGTCGGCCCGTTCCAAGAGGCGCCCGATGCGGCTGAAGTGCCACGCTTCCGAGTGAGACAGGGTTGCATTGGTCGCCCCTTCAACGCTGTGGCTGGCACGCACCACGTGGCGGAGGAAGTCGTACGAAAGCTCGTTGCTAGCATTGGCCTGGCTCTCGACGTACAGGTAGGCCTCGTTGATCTCGCCCCAGACGGCTGACGAGAGGATCTCGCGGACCGAGCGGGCGTTCTCGCGCGCGGACCGCAACGAGGAGATGATCGAGTTGGGATTGTTGGGATCGAAGGTCAGGAACCAGCACACCTCTTCTTGGTCCGCGGCGCTGTAGGCCTTGTTGAACGCTTCGGCGTCGCCGGTGATCTCGACCAACGGACCCCACTGCGGCGGCAGGCCGGGCGGCAGGTCGAGCATGAGGTGCTCATTGACCTCGACGAAACGAGCCACGTTCTCGGCGCGCTCGATATAGCGGCTCATCCAATAGACAGACTCTGCGACGCGGCTCAGCATCTGGCGTGTCCCGGCTCCTCAGATTTCCCTGCCCGTGCGCAGCCAAGCGCGACTAGGCAGTTGCAACGTCCTTGCCCGACGCCAGCACCCATGTGTCCTTGCTCCCGCCGCCTTGCGATGAGTTCACCACTAAAGACCCCTTGCGCAAGGCTACGCGGGTCAAGCCGCCCGGCAGCACGAAGATCTCGCGCCCGTACAGAATGAATGGCCGCAGATCGACATGGCGGCCTTCGAAGCGGCCTTCGACCAAGGTCGGCACGCGCGACAGCGACAGCGTGGTCTGGGCGATGTAGTTGCGGCTGTTCGCGAGAATCCTCCGCCTAAACTCCTCGTGCTCGCTCTCGCTGGCGTGCGGACCGATGAGCAGTCCGTAGCCACCCGACTCGTTCGCGGGCTTGACTACCAGCCGCTCGATGTTCTCCAGCACGTGCTGGCGCTGCTGCGGGTCCCAACACATGTACGTCGGCACGTTGGGAATGATGGCGTCCTCGCCCAAGTAGTAGCGGATGATCTGAGGCACGTAGGCGTAGATCACCTTGTCGTCGGCTACGCCCGTGCCGGGCGCGTTCACCAGAGTGACTCGACCCTTGCGGTACGCATCCATGACTCCGGGAACGCCGAGCATCGAGTCGGGGCGGAACACCTGTGGGTCAAGGAAGTCATCGTCTATGCGGCGATAGATGACATGGACGCGCTCCAAGCCGGCGGTGGTCCGCATGTAGACCGTGTCGTTTTCGACGACCAAGTCGCGCCCCTCCACCAATTCGACGCCCATTTGCTGGGCAAGGAACGAGTGTTCGAAATAGGCCGAGTTGAAAGGGCCCGGCGTCACGACCGCCACCTGCGGCCGCTCGGCGTCCGGTGGCGCCACGTCCTCGAGCATGGCGAGCAACCGACCGGGGTAGTCCGCCACCAGGCGCACCCCCAACCCGCGGAATACCTTCGGAAACGTCTGCTTTAGCACCGCGCGGTTCTGCAGCAGGTAGGAGACGCCGGAGGGAACCCGCAGGTTGTCTTCCAGCACGTAGATCTGTCCGTCGGAGTCGCGAACCAGGTCGGTGCCGGTAACGTGGCACCAAACGCCCTGCGGCGGCTTCAGCCCGATGCACTGTTCGCGGAACCCTTGGGCGGACAGGACGATCTCTTCCGGAACGACACCGTCCCTGATGACCTTGCGGTCGTGGTAGACATCGTCGATGAACAGGTTCAACGCGTGGATGCGCTGCCGCAGGCCCCGGTCGATCCACTCCCACTGCTCGGCCGTGACCAAGCGCGGCACGAGGTCGAACGGGAAGATCTTCTCCTGGCCGCGGTCATCGCCGTAGACGTTGAACGTGATGCCCATGTGCATCAGGTTGCGCTCGGCGGCACGCTGCCGTCGCTGGAAGTCGCCCTCGGGCAGGGAGTTGATCCGGTCCACGAGGAGGCGGAACTTGCCGCGCGGCGTGCCATCGGCGTGGAATAGCTCGTCGTAATATCCTTCCGTGTCGTAGGAGTTGAAATTCATCTATTCGATCGCCGCCGGGGTCGCCGCGGGTGTCGGCAGCACGCCCATCAAGGTGCTCCCTATTACCAGAAGACCACAGGAACGCTCCCGAATTGGACAGAATTCTCGCTGTGGGGCAGAATGCGCTCACGCCGTCCAAGGCGGTGTCTGCACCGCTCCGGCCGTTCTCGCTCGTAGAGTCCGACGGCCTGTTCCGCATGCTTCGGTTGCAACACCGCTCGTGATGGTGCGAAGCACTAACACCACCGCCCGCGTGATAGCTTCGCGGTATTCCGAAGCTGATCTGCAAAGCGACGTGTGGTTTCTGTAGACTCTGGATTCCGAGGACGCGAACCCAAGCTTCTTGCCCCACCCTCGGCGTGAGGGCGAGCGTTGCGACACCATGGAAGCGTCACCATTGTCGGCGGTGCTCCGCTTCCCTCAATCGGCTGACAGGGCTCGTCGAGAATGGATTGGGCTCGGTCGCCTAGCCTTGGCGATCCCGGCCATAGCTTTGGGTGTCGATCCCTGCCGACTGCAACGCTTGTGGGTCGGTAAGCTCGGACATGATTTCTGTCGGACCAGCAACGCGGGCACCCGGAGAGCAGCACCTTGCGCGCAACCGAATGAAGATTACGGAGGGGCACTGCATGTTGTCGTCACCTCAGTTCAGCGTATCCCCATTCGCCTAATCTACAGAAGAGTGTTGCAGTTACGTAATTTCATCGCCTTGTCTGATATTTTCTCACCATACCGACAAAACACTTGACACGTGACAACAATTGCCGTAATGTCAAGAATATACCCAGAGCGTGGCTCGATCATGGAATCTCACTCGCACAGTTCCGACTTTTCCCAACTGCGAAGGCGAGCTAATCTGTCGATTGACGAACTCGCAGATCGCCTCGGGTTTTCCGCCCGAACCATCTATCGCTGGGACCGTGGTGAGGGTGTGCCCCGCACGGCCGCACTTCACTACCTTCGTAGCGTGGTTGATAGCGTTCGCTCTATTGGCCAAGAACTCGAGACGTTTCGATTCATCGACCTGTTCGCAGGCATAGGGGGTCTACGGCGAGGATTCGAGCCTCTCGGAGGGAAGTGTGTCTACACAAGCGAGTGGAACAAGTTTTCGAAGGTCACCTATCTTGCCAACTATCGCTGCGAGCATGAGATCGATGGCGACATCACCCAGGTCGATGTCAATGATATCCCTGAGCACGATGTTCTACTCGCCGGCTTTCCGTGCCAGCCATTCTCAATCGCGGGAGTCTCCAAGAAGAATGCCCTAAACAAGCCTCACGGTTTTCGCTGCGAGGCACAAGGGACGTTGTTCTTTGATGTGGCCCGGATCATTGAAGCGCATCGTCCTCGCGCATTTGTGCTCGAGAATGTGAAGAATCTTGTCAACCATGACAAAGGTAGAACGTTTCAGGTGATCCACCGGACCCTGACCGAGGATCTTCGCTATCGGGTCTACTGGAAGGTCTTGGATGCGCGATCGTGGGTGCCTCAGCACCGGGAGCGGATCTTCGTCGTCGGATTCCGAGAGCCAAACGGCTTCGACTTCGATGAACTTGAGGTCCCAAGCGTGATCAATGGGCCAAATCTGGGGGCAGTGCTCCACCCTGAGGATGGGTCCGAAGATTCGGAGGAACCGTATACGGTGGGACCGGAAGCAAGAGTCGCAGACAAATACACGTTGTCGGATCACCTGTGGAGCTATCTTCAGTCCTATGCCGAGAAGCACAGGGCTGCCGGAAACGGGTTCGGGTTCGGCTTGGTCGGTCGGGAGGACGTGTCGCGAACACTCTCCGCTCGATACCACAAGGACGGTTCCGAGATTCTGGTAGCGCAGAAGCTAGGAAATCCTCGTAGACTGACTCCGAGAGAATGTGCGCGCCTGATGGGCTTCGATAGCCCGGGCGGTCGCGAGTTCACCATTCCTGTGTCGGACACACAGGCCTACCGCCAGTTCGGCAATTCCGTCGTTGTACCGTGCGTCGCGGCGGTCGCCCGCCTGATGGCCCCGTGGCTTGAGATACCGGAGCCTGCAGGTGTCGCTTTCCGCCAGCAAAGGCTTCCGCTCCATGGCTGATGTTGATATGCCCGGCAGTCGGCAGCTGGATCGCTTCTAGCGTGCCGTTGGATGAGGCGAGACGCGTTCTGGTGGTCTCGAGATAGCAAGCGCAAATCGATGGAGGGTTCTTCCGATGCCGATTGATCTGCAGGAATGGCTCGATGGCCACTCGCGTCGGGGTATGCACTGGTACGTAAAGCGATTATCCGGGAACGACACGCTCGCTAACGGGACTCACCAGGCAGGCCCTTACTTGCCGAAGCGATTCCTGTTCGGCTTGTTCCCTGCCCTAGACAGGCCGGATGCAGTGAATCCGGACACTTGGCTTGACCTCTATATCGACTCTCACGACGATCACCGTCGGGTGCGGGCTGTCTGGTACAACAACAGGTTTCGCTCTGGAACAAGAGACGAAACGCGGATAACTGGCTTGGGCGGTCATGCCTCGGCCCTACTGGATCCGGAGAGCACGGGGGCAGTGGTCGTTTTCGCGTTCTCGGAAGCCACTCCAGTCAGCGAGCCACAGTGCAACGTCTGGGTCTGTCGGAATGAATCGGACGAGGAACTGATGGAAAGCCGGATCGGCCCGGTTGAGCCAGGCACCAGCACGCTACTAGTTCCGCACCCGGACACGGATTCTGATTTCGCTGCCAAGAAGTTTCGTAAGGACTGTTGGCTTGATCCGAGCGAGATCCCTTCGCAATGGCTGGAAGAATACCCTTCGGGCACGGAACTGGCCCAGAAGTCGTGGGATTTGAAGACGTATAGCTCGCTTCCTCCGGACGGGAGGCTCATCAAGCGCCGCGAATGCGAGTACGAGTTGTACCGCAGCGTCGAGGAAGCCGTGGAACTGCCAAAGATCAGGCAGGGATTCGAGGACATGGATGCATTCCTGAACCTAGCGCAATCGATCTTGCAGCGCCGCAAGGCTCGATCGGGACGCTCACTTGAGATCCATGCTCGGGAGATTTTCAAGGAAGAGGGCCTGCTGGAGAATCAGCACTTCGCGCACCAAATAGTGACCCCCCGGGGCCGGAGGCCGGATTTCGTGTTTCCCTCGGAAGCCGCATATCTAGACCCGAGCTTTCCTGACGCTCGGCTCCGCATGCTTGCAGTAAAGACAACTTGTCGGGACCGCTGGAGACAGGTCTTGAACGAGGCTGACCGAAAGCTCTCGCGGACGCATCTGCTGACCGTTCAGGAGGGCGTTTCGGAATCGCAATACAAGGAGATGGCCGAGTCCGGTGTCAAACTCGTTGTTCCGGCACCGTTGAAGAGTCGCTTCCCAAGTCGCGTTCGAACTGAAATTCAGACCTTGGGCGAGTTTATTGCGGAAGTCCGCGAACTAGCCCATAGCCCCAACTGAAGGAATCTGACCTCACCTTGTGTGCGGCGGCGATGGCCACTCCCAGACCGCCTCGACCACCTCAGTCGAATATGCTCAACGATCCCAGCTGACCAAATCATGAAGGAGGTTTGTGGCCGAGAGTGCGCTGACTCGGCTGCCGCGCAACCTCGTGGCATTGACCGCCGTTGTGCCCACAGCGCCGGGCATGCAGCACGTCTTCGCAGTTTGAGTCCAACCGATCTCTCGGTTCCAGTCCAAGGAGCTCTCGTCAACCTGTACGAAGACCGCAAGCCGCCGCGTGATTCTGCCGGACACCCGCGCGAAAAGCAAGATTGAGCCCCGGGGATCCTCCTGCGTGATTCCCCAGTTCGCAACGCAGTTCATGCAAGGACCGCCCTTCTGGATGGCGGACAAGTGCATGCCTATGGTGCCAAGGGGGCCAAGCTACTCGATCCCCCGCCACCGTATAGCCGACACGGTCTGATAAGATTCCCTTTTCGGCATGGTCGCGCGCATTCTGGATGGCAAGGCAATCCGCGACAGCGTCCTAGCGGAGTTGGCTTCACGGGTCGAGCAAGCTGCGCATTACGGCATCCGTCCCGGCCTTGCCGCCGTTCTGGTCGGCGAGGACCCGGCTTCCAAGATCTACGTCCGAAACAAGATCCGCGCCTGCGACCGTATCGGGGCCCACTCCGAGACCCTGCGCCTGCCCGCAGAGACCACGACCCCCGAGCTGGTGGCAGTGGTGGAGGACCTCAACGGGCGCGAGGATATCGACGGCATCTTGGTTCAGCTGCCGCTGCCCGGCCACATCGATGCCCAGCGCGTGCTCGGGTGTGTCTCCCCGGAGAAAGATGTCGACGGATTCCATCCCGTCAACGTTGGCAAGCTGGCGAGCGGGCAGGCTTGCCTAGCACCATGCACACCGCGCGGCCTCATAGAAATCCTCAAGCGCAGCCAGATTCAGATTAAGGGCCGCCATGCCGTCGTCGTCGGTCGCAGCAACATCGTGGGCAAGCCGGCCGCATTGCTGCTGCTAGCCGAACATGCCACAGTCACCATCTGTCACTCTCGGACTCCCGACCTACCCACAGTTTGCCGGAGGGCCGAAATCCTAGTGGCCGCAGCCGGAAGGCCGGCCATGCTGACGCGGGAGCACATCGGCGACGGCGCAGTGGTGCTCGATGTCGGGATCAACCGCTTGCAGGATGCCGCTACGGTACATCGCCTCTTCGCGCACGACCCCCGGCGGCTGGAGGGATTCGACAAGAGTGGCAGCACTCTTGTAGGAGACGTTCATCCGGGTGACGTCGCCCAGTGCGCTTCTGCCTACACGCCGGTGCCGGGCGGGGTCGGGCCCCTGACCATTGCGATGTTGATGTCCAACACCTTGGCCGCAGCCAGCCGGCGCACCCCTGCCGACGCACCCATGCGGGCATGAGCCTCGACGCCTACGGCTGGGAGCCGTTCTTCCAGCGGCAGCTTCCCGGCCCGCCCAGCTCGGAGACTGGCCGCGTTCGGCTGGCGACCGCGCGGAAGGTCGATGTATTCGCGGAGGACCGGACCGTCCGTGTAAGCCTTCCGCGCAACGTTGGCGCGGCAGCGGTCGGCGATTGGGTACTGTTCAATCCGAAGAAACGGATCGCTACCAAGATCCTGGCGCGGCGCAACGCGCTCGCTCGTAACCGTCCAGGTCATGCCGCCAAGCGCCAAGTCCTGGCGGCAAACATCGATGTCGCCGTGATCGTGGCGGCCCTTGACCGGGAACTGCGCCCTAGGCAGATCGAACGCTACCTAACGAGCGTGCTCGCCAGCGGTGCCGCGCCATTGATCGTGCTCAACAAAGCAGACGAGTGCCCGAATTCCGAGGCAGCAGCCAGCACGCTGCGCAACGCGGATCCCCGCTACCCGGTGATCACGACCAGTGCCACGACGGGCCAGGGTTTGGGCACCCTCGAGGACCTGCTCCCGGAGCGTGGCACGATCGCGCTCGCGGGACCATCCGGAGCGGGCAAGTCTTCGCTGATCAACGCGATGCTGCAGTCGGAGCACCTCACGACCGGGAGCGTCAGAAGCCAAGACAATCGGGGACGGCACACGACCACTCGGCGCGAGCTGGTGGTGCATCCGAAGGGCTGCCTGTTGATGGACATGCCCGGCATCCGCGAGCTGTATCCGTGGAGCAGTCCCGAGATCGTTGACCAAGTGTTTCCCGAGATCTCAAGCCTAGGGCAGGACTGCTACTACCGCGACTGCCGCCACGAGAGCGAGCCCGGCTGCTCCATCCAGGCCGCAGCGCAAGATGGATCGATCGATCCTGGCCGCCTCGCCAGCTTCCTAGAATTGCGCCGTGAGCAGGAAGAGCTAGAGCGCAGCGCCGGAGAGCGGCGCTGGGGCGCGGCCTGAGGCGGTGGGAACTCCCTACAGCTTGCGCACCATTACGGCGAAGCCATCCTGCGCCAGCCGAACCTTGGCCGACTCGGCCTCCCTGTCGGTGGGAAACGGTCCGACGACGACGCGATAGAGCCCGTCGTCGCCGGCCGGCTGGATGTGCCCCGGAAACCCTTGCGCACGCAGCCAATCGACCAAGCCCTTGGCGTTCTTGCGCGAGTTCAAGGCGGCCACCTGATAGTGCAACTTCTTTCCTAGCCCAGCTTTGGGCCGTGGCGCGGGCTCGCGCGCCGCTGTTGTCGACTCGTCCGCAGCGGGCAAGTCGTCAGAAGGCGGCTTCTCTGCGGGCGCGTCAGCGGCCGAAGGCTCTTCAGGGCTCGGCCGGGGCTTGACCGCGGCCGTGGGCTTGACCCGTTCGATGAGTTGGCGCTGCTGGCCGCTGCCAGCGGACTGCCCGGCCTCGCTTGCCGCCTTGACCTTGGCGCGCTCTTCTTCCAGCTGTTCGAACAGGATGTCGGGTATCGCCACAGGCTCGGTATGAGCGTCGGCCTGGTTCTCCAAGAAGGCCAGCAAGCTGGAATCGCCGCGCAGGGCTCGCTCGTGTCCGTGCTCGACTCCACTGACAAATGCAAAGCCGAGCGCGGCGACGCTGAACAGGATCAGCCCGAGGACCTGCTTGAAGCCAAAGACGACTTCAATCTCGTCTGCGGCTTTGGTCGTAGGTTTCCGAGCCATACTCAATTGTAGCGAATCACAAAACATTTTCATCCAAATTGTGCCGAAGCGGACCAAAATCTCCGGTCTGTGACGCAATCGGCAACTGGCGGTCGAAGCCCGGCGCGCCACGACAGCAAGAGCGGAGCAATCCAACTCCGCAGTTTCGCGAGTCCGAAGGTGATGTGGGGCTCTCGCAGCCGTCGCAAGAGGTGACCGGACCGGTCGGGGAGGCGGCGAGCCCGCCCTCGCGAAACCCTGCCTCCGGAACGCCGCTGGCACCGAAGAGCGCCCCTTGGCCTTGGGCGGCGCGCTCAACGCAGCGCTGAGTAGGGGAAAGAGTGCGCCGAAGCTATCCGAAGCCTGTCGGTGTCGGTTTCCGCTCAGCCCTGCTGGTCGTCGCCGTTGCCCATGCTGGCGGTCCACTTGGACAAGCCGTGGAAGAGGTCTACCGGAAGCGGCAGCACGATGGTGCTGTTCTTCTCGGTGCCGATCTCGGTCAGGGTCTGCAGGTACCTCAGAGTGATCGAGGCCGGCTGGTCGCTGAGCTTGCCAGCGGCTTCGGTCAACTTGGTGGCGGCCTGCAACTCGCCGTCCGCATGGATGACCTTGGCGCGGCGCTCGCGCTCGGCTTCGGCCTGCCGCGCGATTGCCCGAATCATCTGCTCTGGCAGGTCCACGTGCTTAACCTCGACGGCTTGGACCTTGATGCCCCACGTGCCGGTTTGCTCGTCTAGCGTCGACTGCAGGCGCGCATTGAGATTCTCTCGCTGGCTCAGCAACTCGTCCAGCTCGGCTTCGCCCAAGACTGAACGAAGTCGCGTCTGCGCCAGCTGAGAAGTGGCGTGAATGTAGTGCGCTACCTCCACCACAGCCTTGGTGGGGTCCATGACCCGGAAGAAGACCACTGCGCTGACCTTGACCGTGACGTTGTCACGCGTCACCACATCTTGGGACGGCACTTCCAGAGTTTCCACTCGTAACGGGATGCGCACCATCCGGTCTAGGGGGCGGAACACGAAGATGATCCCGGGCCCCTTGGGCTGAGGCAGAAGGCGTCCGAGCCGAAAGATTACGCCACGCTCGTATTCGGTGAGAATCTTGATGCAGTTGATCAAGTAGAGGGCAACGATTCCTATCAGGAACAGGCTGAAATTCATGCGAGTCTCCTTGGCGCGGCGGACCGAAATCCGCTGGCTGCGGCATGCTCTGAGGATACTAGGCCGTCACTAGCAAGGCAAATCGTAGCTCCTGCCCAAGGGTCCAAGACATGGTGTTGAGACCGGCGTCGAAACGGATCGATTCTCGGTGGTTGGCACGAATACGCCTTGATTTCTCAAGGTTCTTGCTTCTCCTTGAGAGTCTGGAAGTTTGTAGTACTTTCAGGTTCCCGCCCCATGCCCGACCTTCACTGCACCCCCAGTTCCCCTGCCGTCCGGCGCCAGCTGCTCCTCCAGCAACTGGCTAATCTCGGCGACCCGCGCCCCGGCTCGTTGGTCGCCGAACTCATCGAAGTCAGCGGCCAAGTCTGTCGGCAGCGCATGCAAGCCGAGCGCACAGACGCCTCGCCTCGCGCTAAAGAAGGGGGAACCAAGAGGCGATTTCCCGAGATCGTCCCCGGGAGCCGTTTTGCCGAAGCATCGGCTGTGGCAACATTCTCTGTCGGCCGAGCAAGCTGATTCCAGCCGTTCACGCTTCGGACATTCTGGAGTGGGAAGTCTGCTGCGGAAACGGATCAGCCTAGCTTGGTCTTCCGGCCCCAACCTTACGAACCAAGGCCCGCCCTGCCCTCAGGTACATTTTTTTGTCGATACGTGACTCGTCTGATGGGATCGGATCGTTGCTCGTGCAACTAGGGCAGCCTGTCGCTGGAGTTGCAAGGGCCTGCTCGAAGGGCGCTGGGCCGCTCTTCGCAGCGCCCGCGAGGGGGCACTGGACAGTGTCGGCGCAGCGGGGCCATGACGCCTCGCAAGGCGTTGCCGGGCAGGCTGGCGGGACGCTCGCATGGGCTAAGGCGAGGGCGCTTGCAGCAGCAAGTCGAGAGCCTCCTGCGGGCGTGCCGCGAAATGCCGGTTGGCCTCCGGCACG
>JAJEHF010000231.1 GCA_022823865.1 Bryobacterales bacterium | reverse complement strand
CTTCGCCGGATCGCGGAGACCCCGCAGAACCGGCTCGGCGAACTTCTTCCCTGGAACTGGCAGGACAGCCAGCGGCACGATCACGCCGCATAGCCAGACAAGCTCGCCTGATCTGTCCCGATCAGCTGCACCCCCCCCCCCCCCGACAAACTCAGACCTCGACACCCTGCGGTCTTCGGCGGATGCATACGAATGATCGAGAGATCCGGGCTTTTCTCGATATGAGACCCGTCGAAACTGATGCTGTCGGTTCCCCGCGCGACATAGTTGACGAGCTGGCGCCAGAGAGTGTCCTCGTTGATCATCTCGTTCAACCGTGCCTGCATCAACGCAGTCACTTCCGGCTCGTTTCCGGTGGTTACTGTCTGTGGCGAGTCCGCGCGAATGTCGTGAAACGCCTGACTCAAGGCTTCCGCCAATATCTCCAGAAAGTCGCCCGGGATTGGCGCCAGCGGCAGCCGAACGCCTCGGGTCAACGCCGCGACCTGGTCGGGTCGAGGCCGAACTGCCGGACGTCTCATGCGTCGGCTTGCTGTTTGAGTAGATCAATGTGGGACCACGCAATCCGCTGCGCAAGCAGCCGCGCTTGAGTCTCGCTCCAATAGCGTCTTTGCGCGAGGCGACCGATCAGAAGTCCGTCTGGTCCGTTATCGATGAGAATCTCGGAGGCGGCCGCCGCGTCAGCGGCCTTCAGCAAGCCGGCCCAATCATCCGCTGGAACGGTCTCGGTCAGTTCATCACGCTCCTTTCGTACGGATATGGCGTGCCACGGTGACATCGCCATCGGGGGTATCTGATCCACGACCAACCGGGTCCGAAACCGCTCGCACCAGGGCTTCAGTTCATCTCCAAGTACCTCGCAGAAGCGTTCCCTCTCATCCGACCTCGGCTCCAGTTGCGCCATCCGCTTGTTTTCGGCGAATGGCAGACTGAACTCCAGTGTATCGAGGATGACCTGCAAGTCTCGGTGGCCCAGGCCATACAAACGCATGACCCATTCGTCCACTTGGTCCCACGACACCTTGTTCGATTGCAGGCCCTCGAGCAGAGGCTCGATCTCTCCGCGCTGTTGTGACGTGAGCTTCTCGAAGTCGGGTAAAGGAATACGGTCAAGCGTGGCCTTTTCTATGACTTCCCGTTCGAAGCCGAATTCGCCGCTCGTCACCAGCGCCAACCATACAGCCAGTTTGCTTCCGAGAACGAGCGCAAGATAGCGAGCTAGCAGGGCTGCATCCTTATGACCCGCGGGACTATACCCATAAAACGTCTCGTTGAAGACGACGCCTTTGTCCGAAACTGCTACACCTATTCGACCCGACACAGCTGGCGGAGATTTGTGGACGATAGTCTGTGGTCCGGCAAACAAGTCTGTCGATCGCAACCGGTGAACACGATTGTGTGAAAAGGCAGAGAGGGTCTCGATGTCGACGAAAATATTCGTGAAGGTGTCGAGCGTGACCTCCGGCCGTCCCGCAAAAACCCTCGCATCCAAACCTCGGAGACCATCGCCCCTCCGACGGACTTCACTGGTCCTTCTGAGCTTCTGATAACCATTCCCGCTACCTCGCAAATGACCTCGGGTAGTAACACCAATGTTCTTTTTCCAGAATTCGTACAGCGTCGGATGTTCCTCAGCGCGAATCCGTTCGAGGATTCCAAGATCCGCTTTGGAGCCCCGGAACAGCGTCTTCAGGATGTCGGGCGTGTCAACAAGCTGTCGGGAAGACACGATTTCCGCATTGGCCGCGTCAATGCGCATGGCCCCGGCGCTGTTAAACGTGTCTTCCATCCGCGGGCTGATGAAACGAAAACCTGCCTCAACACCGGGTGTTCTGTTGGTGGCGAAGAGAATGCAGAATGGTGCCGAGATCTGCGGCCATACCTTCGTCTGCCTTAGCTCCACGCCGTTCACCACCGATGTTACGTCCAGCGCCCCGAACAGGGCTTGGCGCGCCGTCGGCATCCCGTCGCCCTGCTGAAAGAGCAGGCGCGCGTGCAACGCGAAGGCAATCTGACCGTCAGGCTTCGCCCACTCCATCGCTCGCCACACGAAGGGCAAGTCCAGCACTTCATTGGGCAAAGGAGGTGCTTTGTTTGGGGCCTCCCGGTCCGCTGCGACGCCCGCGACCGTTTGACGGACGTGGCCCCATTTCGGCAGCTTGGTACCGCTCGCCCAGGGGGGATTGCCGATCACGAGGTCGTATCGCCCCTTATGCTCGTCTCCGACGTGGGGTCCCAGGCTGCCGAGTGTCGTACCTTCCTCTTCTTCCGCACCCTTGACCCGATGCAGCACCGTCCCGCGGAGAAATTTGAACCGTAGCTTGTCGACAGGCCTCGGGTTCGGGTCGAGTTCAATCAACAGCAGATACAGACCCAATGCCGAGAATCGTAGCGCGGCTTCATTGATGTCGAAGCCCACCAACTGGTTGTAGAGGATTTGCCTGAGCATGTCGGTGTCCGGCCGCTTTCCATCGGCCCGCCAGTGTTCCGCGACGAGCTCCCGGAACGCGGAGAGCAGGAATATGCCGCCGCCCACGGCGGGATCGAGAACCCTGGCCGATTTGCTGGTGCCTTGCCGTTCGAGCGCGCAGAACGATGCGCGAACCATCAGCTCGGCAATCGGTTTGGGCGTGAAATAGCCGCCCTCGCGCTTCTGCTTCGCCGGCGCGTGCTCTCTCAGGTAGAGCTCATACGCCTGACTCAGAACACCGACGGGGATGTGCGCGAAGTCAAGGTTGGCCCACTTTTCCTTCCAGCCGAGAAACAGTTGACCATCCGGCGCCCGTCTGAGCACGTCTCCCAAGATGCGGTAACCCTCGGCCGGCAGCCCGTCGAATGTGTCCTCAGACAAGGGCAGCAGGTCGCCGTTGAATGTTGTATCGAGCCAGTTGGAGGTCTCTTCTGCGATCTCGCGGGAATCGAAAAGGCCTGCCGCCGTCTCCGGTTCTGACATGTCGTCCGGCAGCAGGTCCCGATCGGCCAGGAACCGGGTGAAGAGCGCGCGACCGACGAGCGAAATCGCGTCCTCGTGCGACACTTTGAGTTCGATGAGCGCGGTCGTCGAGCCACTTAACAGGCTCAGGACGACATTGGAAATCCAGCCTCGGTTCGTGATTGCGGCTTGTGGACGCACGTTGCCGAGCCGTGCGAAGACCGTAGACCTCGTACCCTCCCCTTCGTCCCAGCGAACCCGGGCTTGGCGCAATGTCTTGCTGTCGAGGGCGACGCGATAAATGCGGAGACTGCCCGGCGCGACTACACCTAGATAGGGTGCGTCACCGCGCATCGCTAGTAGACGCCGTATGCGTTGCAGTTGACCGTCGCTTGCCTGCGAATTCGCATCGATCAGGAACATCAGCGGCGCGCCTTGCCATTCGTACACGGCCGCGACGATGCCCAAGGTGGCGTGGCGGTCGTGGCGCGCCGTCATCAGCGTGGCGTAGGGCAAGAGTTCCGGGTACTCATCGTCGAGCAATCGCAGGGACGACGGATCAGCCCCGAATTCAGCGAGCGAAGCGCTCAAATCAGCCATTGGCTTCGTTCCCTTCAAATCAGCGGGTCGAAGCGGCCGCCTCGAAGGTGCGACGCTGGCTTCGCGTTGACTTCCCTGGGTACCTGCTCATGCGCCCACCCTGTCTTGCCGCCGGCCGCTGAAACGGCCTTGACTGGCGCTGCCCCGAGGTTTTTTGCGGACACGCTCAACTCTTGACATAACTCGCCGATAGTCGCCGCCCATTTCGCTGATCCCGACGACAAGGACCGTGATCAGCGCGAGATGAGTGGGAAGTTCTCCGGTGCGAGCGTAGTTGGAAATCGAGTTCGGGTTCATGCCGATAAGTTCGGCGAATTCGCGAACGCTCAACCCCGTTTTTTTCAGCTCCTCGAGGAAATCCGCATAAGGCATGGCCGGACCCTGTCACCTTTCCAAGCAATCTACCACATAGATTTATGTGTGTAAATCGCGCTCACTTTGCCCGACCATACTTCTGTTCCCTTCTGAAGACTGAGGAGTCGCCTTGTCGACCAGTTTCTTAATCGCATAAACACGGATTTGGCGATGATCGCAATTCTTCGGTCGAGAATGTGCTTGCACATGGGACTTTGAATGCTGTTCCGACTGTCGAAAGGCGTGGGAAGCGCTTGGCACTTCAACCACGGGCATCGGCCTCCGTATAGACAGGCCAGCTTGGAGGACGCGCGAGCTGGGCTGTGGTGCAACGGAAGGTGCTCGCCCGGGATTCCGTCACGGGGTAGTTCAGGCTGGTGCCAACCACTGCGGCGGGTGTCGGAAGTCGGCGTAGAGTTTTCGCATCGCCTGGGTATCGGCGTGGGCCCGGTCGTTCATCCAGGCTGTGAAATCGGCTTGGGCCTGTACCTCGTATGCAGGCTGCCGGCAGATTGCCGCTGCCAAGTGGCCCGCCAGCATGCCGGACATCAGCGCCTTGAGGACGCCGTGTGAGGCGGCGGGGTCCATCACTGCGGCCGCGTCGCCGCAAAGGAAGTAACCGCTGCCCGCGACGTCGGCGCATTGGCGCCAGGTAACGTTGGCGCGGCGGATCGGTCCTGCTGGCGGCAGGCGCCGCCATCGTCGCGGTCGCCACCGGAGCGACGGTGGCCCTTCGTGCAGGTTGAGGCGGGTCCAGTGCAGCAGGCGGTCGGTAACCTGTGCGCTCCAGGTCCAGCCCCCTGCGTCCGCTTCGAAGAGTGGCACCGGGCAGGCGGTGCCGTCGTTCGCGTGGGCATAGCCATACTGCGCGATCAGCGGCGGCGACAGCCGGCGGATCGGCAGCGAAAGGTGGCGCGCCAGCCAGTGGCGGCTGCCGGTGCCGTCGACGACGAGGCGGGCGCGGATGCTACCGGAGCCGATACGCGCGCCGATCACCCGGCGGCTGGCGACGAGCGGCCGCACGGCGGCTTCATCCATATGGACGTCGACACCCAGCGCGGCTGCGCGCCGGTGCAGTAGAGCGTCAAGCGTTGCGCCCGGCACCTGGACCCCGCACCAGGGGCCACCGTCGTCGGCGCCATAGGCCTCGAAGCGACAGCCCGCTTCCGTAACGATTGCGATGCCGGGGACGCGCACGAACCGGCCGTCGGCAACGGCGGCGCCGATGCCGAGGCGTTCCAGCAGCAGGACGGTGCCCGGGTGCAAGGTCTCGCCGGGCCGCTGGCGCGGCGGCGCGGCGCGGTCGATCAGGCAAACGGCGGCACCGGCGGCCGCCGCAGTTATGGCGGCAGCGCAGCCCGCCGGTCCAGCGCCGATCGCCAGCAGGTCGTAGGTTTCTGCCATAGCAGGCTTTCGTGGGCGCGCGGTCAGCGTTTGATCGTCGTCCAGTTGGCATTGCCGGTCTCTCGGAACAACAGCAGGGCCTCCGAGAGCTGGCAGGTGTAGCGCGTGGTAACGGCGATGCGCCGGCGCAGCAGGTAGCCGGGTATGGCGATGCCTTTGTCCAGCGGGTTGCCCCGCACGTCGGCAAACTCGTAAAGGAAGCCGGGGCCGGTAAGCATGGCAGGATCGGCGTTCTCGCCGTTCCGCGACCAGTCGGCGACGGTTTCGGCTCGCACCAGCCATAGTTCGGTCTGGCTCACCAGGCCGTTACCCGTCGGCAGCTTGGCGATGCAGTCTTGCAGAGCCACCATGCGGGCGATCAGGTCGTTCGACGACACGCCGCTTGTGTTGTTTGCGCGGATTGCGCCCTTCAGCGTGTTGCCGACATAGTCGGAGCGGTCGATACTGGCATAGTTGACGTATTCGGTGCCGTCGATGTCCTCGAAGAACGGCCCGTGCTCGCCGTCCCAGCCTCTGCCAGTTTTGATCTTGCCGGCCTTCACCGCGGGATGGTCGGGGTGGTAGCCTAGCTCACCGTCCAGCATCGGGATCGCCGTCGGTGAGTTCCAGCCCTGCATGCCGAAGGTGCGCGACGCGTCCGGCGCCACCGCTGGCCAGTAAGAGTTCAACGCCGCGCAAAGCTTTGCGTCTTCCGGGAACGGGCTGCCCAGGCCGTAGGCGGCGTAGAATAGGGGGCCACCCTCTCGGTCGAGCGAAACGTCCCAGCCCGGCGCGAACTCGTTTGACGCGGCGTCGGTGAGGAAGCTGGGCGATCGGCGCCGGATGCCGCTGCCGCCCCCATCTTGCGATAGCGGCGCGGTGCCGACGATGGCGACGATGGTTTCCTCCGTTTCGGCGAAGGCGCGGGAGTTCAGCTGGACCGGCGACGGCAGGTTCAGGTTTACTGGCCGCCGCCCTTCGCACAGCGGATCCGGGCCGCCTCGTCTGAACTGGTCTCTGAGGTTGCGCTGTGGACTGTCGAACCAAGCCGTGATTTCGGTCTGGTCGGACATAGGCAGGAAGTCCGGCGCCGTCACCAGGGAGTAGGCTGGCAAGACGCGCCAGTCGCCCTGCGGCGGCAGCGGCAGGCCATCGACAACCGTGCTGACCACACCGTCGCAGCTATCATCAATGAAATGCGCGGCCTCGTAGCCGCCCTTGCGCAGGTGCGCGGAGAAGTCGTCGTCGGGCAGTGCGTTGATGTCGACGATGCGTAACGCGTTGTTGTGGCGTTCCACCTTGTGGCGGATGTTGACGTATTCGGGCGCGTGCCGCGCCTCGCCTTCCGCCGAGGGCAGGTAGAGCGAGGTGAAGAAGCGGTTCGATCGGGTAGCCGGCGGCACATGAAAGCGGACGATTTCCTTACGACCGCTGCGGTTGTTGAACTGCTCGGCGGTTCTTACCAGTTCATTGTTCGGAATCGGCACGACGGCGAGGGAGGCGCCTTCCCGCTGCAGGCCCACTAGGTCGCCGGAATTCTCGCTGTCGCGGACGAAGGGATAGATGTCGATGTTGAAGCCGTCGACGACGCGAATGCCACCTTCGCTATGCACCCGGGCCAGCTTGTCGTTGCGGTGGAATTCGTTGAAGCGAATGCTGAGCTCGGTGTCGACCAGGCAGTCCGGGCCGGGGAACAGCTTGTGCACGGGCAGGGCGAAGTCGCGCCGTTGATCGCCGCGCTGGCGCGCCATGATTGCATCGCGGTTGGTGGGCTTCACGTGCTCCGCGATGAACGCCGCGTAGCGCGCCGGTACCACGCGGATGGCGTCGTTCTTGTCGATGCCAGCGAAGCCGCGGTTCACGGCGTCGTAGGCCGAGGCCGCTGTGCCGACGCGGGCGACGCCGCAGCGCGAATAGGCGAGATCGGCATGCTGGCCGTGCGGGCTGCGTGGGGCCGTCCGGTACTCGTAAGCGAGCACGGCGATCACCGGGTTGCGCAATTGCGACAGGTCGACTTGGTGCAGTCCGAAGATGTAGTTCTCCACCGCGTCCAGCTCCGCCAGCGTGGGATACCGCGAGGCCTCGCCCGGTGTGGCGGTGCCGTCGGGGTGCACGAACGGGCTCGCCATGGCGTGGTAGAGCAGGCTTGCCGCGGGCTTGCCGGGCTCGATGGCGCGGCTCCCTGCGGTGGTGAAATCGGCGAAGCCGGGCACATCGCGGTCGACCGCCAAGTCAGCGGCGAGCGCTTTGGCAAAGCCCTCGTCGTCGCGGTCCAGTGCCGCTTCCAGATCAAGCCCGTGTTTGCGCAAGCATTCGTTCCAGCCGACGGCCGCCAGTCGCTTCACCACCCGCCGCAACTCAGCTAACGTGTCCATGAGTCTCGCCTCTCTCGTCTTGCCGCAGTGGGCTCCTTGTGCCGTCAGTCGATGATGCGATAGCTGGCTTCGATCACGACGATAGTCTCAATGCCTACGCTATCTGTCACGGCTGCAATTCTGCAAGCGCCTCAACCGTATCGTACGTTTGCCCTAGCATCGTCACCACGGCGCGCGCTTGACAGTCAAGCTCGGGCGGTGATCGAACTGTCGGAACGCGACTGCCGTCTCGGAAAATCACAAAATATCTGCCGCGATGCTCCCGGCGATCCGCTCCGCCGCCTCGTGGACGGAATCCTGCGCCAGGTGCGCGTATCTCGCCGTCGTCTCGATGTCGTTGTGACCCAGCAGCTTGCCGATCACCGGCAGCGTCTCGCCGAGCGCCAGCGCCCTGGACGCAAAGCTGTGGCGGAGGTCATGAATTCGGACATCTTCCAGATTCGCGGCCTCGCGCACGGCCTGCCAGGCCCCGTCGAGGCCGGCCGCGCTGTAGCGCCCGTCCCGGTCCCTGCCCGGAAACACCCACGGGCTGCCGGCCCGGCGCGGCATCTCCTCCAGCAGCCGCACCGCCGGCGGCGGCAGCTGCACCGCGCGCGGGCCGGACTTCGCGTCGGGAAGGCGGAGCTCGCCCGCGTCGAGATCGACATCGGCCCAGCGCAGGGACAGGATTTCGCCCTTGCGGCAGCCGGTCAGCATCAACAGCCGGATCGCCGCTGCCGCCATGGGCGGTACGGGTCCGCCGTCCACGGCCTCGTCCAGCACGCGCCCCAGCCGGGCGAACTCGGCGTCGGTCAGGAAGCGCTCGCGGCCGCGTTCGGGATATTTCTCGATCGCCCGGGACGGGTTGCAGCCCGCCGGCACAAGGCCCCAGCCCTCGCCCAGGCGGTACATGTGCGCCAGTATCTTGACCGCCCGGTTGGCCGCCACCGGGCGGTCGCTGAGGTTGCGGTGCAGCTCGACCACCTGTCTGCGCTCCACCGCCTCGACCGGAAGCCTGCCGAGCGCGGGCAGGATGTGGTTGTGCAAGACGCCGCAGGTCTTGGCCTGAGTCCTCGGCTTGAGCCGGACCGCGACATGGTCCTCCAGATAGCGCGCCGCAAGGTCGGCCACGGTCGGGCCGCCGTTAAGCCGGGCCGCGAGCGGCAGCGGCACCGGGTCCTTGCCCGCCTTGATGCGCGTGACGATCAGCGCCGCCCGCCGGCGCGCCTCGTCGGCGTTGAGCACGCCGTGCCGGCCCACCGTCACCCGCTTCGGCCCCTCCGGTCCCCGCGCCTGGGCGATGTAGACCTTGCCGCCGGTCGGATAGACCCGCACCCCGAAGCCGGTCACGATGCGGTCCCAGAACACCGTGTCGCGCTCGACCGCCATGGCGGCCACAGAGCGGTTGGAGATCGTCCTCTGCTGCATCGTCATGCTCCTCACGCCGCCTCGGCGTCGCCGGGCATGATCCAGGCGGCGATGCTGCCGCCGGTCCGGGCGGCGGCGGCCTTCTCGGCGTCGCGCACCAGGTGGGCGTATTTGGCGGTGGTGCCGACCGTGACATGGCCGAGCAGGCGCCCGATCACCGGCAGGCCCTCGCCCAGCGCCAGCGCCCTGCTGGCGTAGCTGTGCCGGCAGTCGTGAAGCCGCACGTCTTCGAGCCCGGCCGCC
>JAJEHF010000126.1 GCA_022823865.1 Bryobacterales bacterium | reverse complement strand
CGGCAACAGCGCCTTGAGACGCTTCCCGCAAACCCGGTCCGAGGCTTCCCACAACACGACCAGCGCCTCGGTTACGGCCTGCTCGTACAGGCAGCGGCGGCCACGCCGTCCCGGAAGCTTGGGTGGGTCTCCGTTGAGGATACGGATGGCGTGCTTGCGATGGTACCCCGTCAGAGCGACGAACTCGTCGAGGATGCGCCCCTTCTCGCTCGCCGTCCCGTCACGGTATCGCTCGGCCACGGCGGCCACCAGTTCCTTGCGCGCTTTGGCGCTGATATTCAACATCTTGCCTCCTTCGGTAACAGGAATTGTGAGGCAACGATGGTGCTCCGGTAGCAGGTTTTATGAGGCAATGCGCCTGTGCGAGGGCGTGGCGCGGACAGGCAGATGACGCTCGATGACTCCCGCTGCAAGCTCAAGTCCGTCTACGTCAGAATCCTGCCGGCACGGAAACCTGGCAGGAGAGTCCAGCAAAGTTGCCGACACTCTCGGCAGGGCCGCGCATGCCGGCGCTCCGACGGCTGACGCCGAATGTCGGTACCAGCCTCCGAGAAGTCAGAACCGACCCACAGGCAATCGAGTCGCAGCTTGTTGTGGCACAATGCGCCCCTCGCCCATCAGGTCGTGTTCCCAGAAGCGGCGCACGAGACTGAGGTGGCCGGCGTTCCAGTTTCAGTGCCCCGGCTATGCGCCCATCGATGGCTCCTTGCCGAGGTTGGATTCAAATCGCGGGGTCCGAGGGGAACAACGACGCTACCCTCCACAGCGGCCGGTTCCGACTGTGCGCCCATCATTCCTTGAGTGCCAAGTAGATCAGAACCGTTACCGATCCGGCCCGGCCCGTCGTCGTCCCGCGAAGCCGCAACCACGAGCCGAAGTTCACTAGCGGCATGGAGACGAGGCCAACGCCTTGCAGTCGCAAGGAACCGGAGCCCTCATCGCACCATTCGGCACCGTCCGGAGAGACCTGGGGAACCAAGTGCAGTCCCACACCCTCGTCCGCGCGGAGAACCCGAACGAACCATCGCGCCTCGCGTGCCCAGCCCGTCTCGTAGGGTTCGGTGCAGAACTCCCCCGTGAACGTGGATCCCTTTTCGAGGACTGCGGTGAAGGATCGTCGCAGCACTACCAGTCCACCGACACCAACGCAGAGTCCAGATACAGGAAGTTCCGCACGTTCACGTGAGTTCGAACGGCGACGTACAGGTTGAGAAGATTCGGAATGCCGCGGTACTCCTCATCGTGGGTGGGCACGGCGACGTCCCGCATGTCCATGCACAGGTCGTTGCACTGGAATTCCAGCGTGCGCAGGGACTCGAGATCGAAGAGCCAGCGTACGTAGTGCCAGTTGACCTTGGAGGCCGTTTCGTTAAAGCAGAGCGGTTGCCGTCCGCCCGGGATCTCCCGCCAATCCGCCGGGCTGACGGCGAAGAAGTCCGGCCGGGTATCGCTTGCGACGAGGCCCAAACGGTCCATCTTGGTAGTCGGCTCGACGGATGTCGGATACACCCACTTTTGCACCAGATTGCCGGCGGGGTCCGCATTGCGGTAGCGAACGACACCGTGACAGCGGGGTCCCGTCTCGCCGACGCAGATGTCGTTCGAGAACGTGAATTCACCAAAGTGCCGCGCGGACGGAGCCACGTTTCCGTCCCAGCGAGGGCCGTCTTCCGACTGAAGTGCGCGCTCACCTAGAGGAATCAGCTCGGACTTGAAGGTCACGTAGGTCTCGAACTGCACAAGCCCGCGCGCTGCGTACGTCATCCGCTTGATGGCGATCGCGAGGTGGTTCCGCAGGGGGCGGGTGGCCAGCTTGAGCGAGTAGGTGCCGTCCACGGAGCCGTGAGTTCCGATGTCGAAGAACGTACAGCTACTCAGCTGAGGAGGCCGGAAATCTTTCGCGATGGGACGGATCTGATCGAGGTCCCCGGTATGGTTACCGACCAGCTCGCACCAGCCGTTCATGCCTTCGTCGAAGTCGTCGAAGTAGAGGATCCGCGACAGCGGGTTGTACTTGCCCAGCCGTACGTCCCAAAGGGACCGCCCGACCAGACTCTGGCGAGAACTAGCCATTTCTGCGCCGCCAGACCAAGCCATCTAGATGGTACTCGCCAGGAGGATCCGCGGAACGGCTGACGACACTCCCCACTAGGTACGCGACCGCGGCGGAGAACACGCCGTACCACATCCATGACACGTCGGTTGCCATAGCAAGGGTAGCGGTTGCAGCGAAGGAAACGATGACGCTCCAGAACCCTCCACGCGCGTTGGCGCGGGGATTCAGCAGACCGAGCATGAACACACCAACCAGACTCCCTCCGAAGAAGTTCCGGATCTTGCCCTGCGCGATCAGAATCGTTCCGAAGGATCCGGCACGAAGCGAAAGAGCCGTCGCCACGCAGCCGAACGCCAAGGTCGCCCACCGTGCGACGTTGACCGAGCCAGCAGAGCGTGCGAGCGGCTGCAGCATATCGCGGACCGCGACCGTCGCCAGCGAGTTCAAGATCGAGCTGACCGTCGACATAGCAGCCGCGAAGATGCCGGCGAGAAGGAGACCGCGCAGGCCGGAGGGCAGTCGCTCCAGAATGAACATCGGAAACACGCGGTCAGGGTCCATTTCGAAGGCCACCTGGGTGGGCTGCTGCGTGTAATACACATACAGCGCGCTGCCGATGAAGAACACGAAGAGCCCATACAGGGAGGTGAACACCATCGTGGAAGTGAGCGCCTGCTGGCTGCCCCGAAGCGACGAGGTCGTGAGAAACCGCTGCAACTCGGCCTGGTCTACCACGTACTGGCTGAGCAGGTAGAAAGTACCTCCGATCAGGCATCCCCAAACGGTGAATTCGGTTTCGAAACTCGTCGACCAGTCCAGGATTTGCAGCTTTCCGGCTGCTCCCGCCTCGGCCATGATTTCCGCAAAGCCGCCGTCGACGCTCACAACCACGTAGTAGAGGGCTGCGATCAGGCCCGCCAAGAGCACGAGGAACTGAGCCGTGTCCGTCCAGATGACGGCTCGCATCCCACCTACTGACGTGTACAGGGTCGTCAGCCCGCCGATTCCGAGACAGACCCATTCGGCAGGCAGGCCGGTCATCTGGGACACGACGATTGCCGGAGCATAGATTGCCACGGCGGTGTAGCTGCACTTCAGGACGATGAACACTGCCGCGGCCAGAAGCCGGGTCTTCCGATCGAACCGCTTTTCCAAGTATTCGTAGGCAGTGAAAACTTCCAGCTTGTGAAAGAGCGGGATGAAGAGGATGCAAGCTACCACGATCGCGACCGGCCAGGCGAACCTCGCCTGCAAGTAGGTCCAGTCGGACGCGAAGGCTTGGCTCGGCCCGCCGATGAAGCCGATCGCGCTGACCATGGTGGCGATTCCGGAACAGGCCGCGGCCCACCAAGGAATCGTGCGCCCGCCCAGGAAGAATGCCTTCAGCGATCCTTGGCCGGATCCCAGTCGCCCCCCGATCCAGACCACCCCGAGGAGGTAGACGGCAAGCACGGCGTAGTCGAACGAACTCATGCGGCGTACGAAGCCGGCCGCAAGTATAGCCAAGGGCGCACCGTCGGAATCGGGGCACGTGAGTCTCTGCCGACGTGATCCGGCAGGACTTTGCAGTCGCGCTTGTAGACTCGGGGAATGCCCAAGGGCGCCTCCCCCGCCCCCCCATCCACGAACTGATCTCAAGCCGGTGGAGCCCCTATTGCTTCTCCACCCGCCTAGTTCCGCGAGAGGACCTGCTCTCCCTATTCGAGGCAGCTCGCTGGGCCGCGTCATCGTTCGACGAGCAGCGGTGGCGCTATGTCGTTGCGACCCGTGACCGGATCGAGGAATTCGAGAGGGCCCAGAGTCGCCTGCTCGAAGGCAACCGTACGCGGGCATGGGAGGCCCCGTGGTTGCCCTCGGATGCGTCCGACAGACCCTCTTCCGGAACAACCGGCCCAGCCGGGTTGCCCTGCACGACCTCGGACTGGCCTCTGCGACCCTCACCTTCGAGGCAACGAGGCGTGGAATCTACGTGCATCACATGGCCGGAATGATCCCCGACAAGGCGCAAGAGGTCTTTGCGATTCCGGAGGGTTTCGAAGCTGTAACCGCCCTCGCGCTCGGTTACCGGGCCGAGCCCTGAACCGGCGATCTAGTGGTTTGTCAATCCTAACATTTCAGGATGAATATGTTTTACTGGGTATGGGCGACGGCCCAGGAGGAGTATGATGAACAAGAAGTATGTCGTTCGTCTTACGGACGAGGAGCGCAAGTGCTGCGACTCGACGATTGACAAGCTGGTTGGCAAGAGCCAGAAGGCGCGTCGCGCCCGGATCCTGCGGCAAGTCGATGCGGACGGGCCAAACTGGACCGACCGGCAGGTCGCGGCAGCGTTTCGCTGCCGCATCCGGACGGTCGAGAACACGCGGCGGAGCTGCGTGCTTGAGGGTTTCGAGCAGGCCTTGCAAGGGCGGCAGCGCAGCGCCCCGCCGGTACCGAAACTGCTCGACGGGGAGCAGGAGGCGCAGTTGATTGCGCTGCGGCTGGGCGCGCCGCCTGAGGGCTACTCAAGTTGGTCGCTGCGGCTGCTGGCGCGCCAAGTGGTGGAGTTGGGCATCGTGTCCTCGATCAGCCACGAGACGGCGCGCCAGACACTGAAAAAAACGGGATTACAGGCGACAAGGTCGAGTACTGGGTGATTCCGCCAGAACAGGACGCAGAATTCGTCGCGGCGATGGAAGAGGTGCTGGAGACCTATGCCCAGCCGTACGATGCACAGCAGCCGGTGGTGTGCATGGACGAGCAGCCGGTGCAGTTGGTGCGGGAAACGCGGCAGCCGCTGGCGGCGACGGCAGAGCATCCGCAGCGGGTGGCGGACTATGAGTACGAGCGGGCGGGCACGGCGGCGCTGTTCATGTTCTGCGAGCCGTTGAGCGGCTGGCGGGAAGCGACCGCGCGGCAGCGTCGCACGAAGCTGGACTGGGCCCTAGAAGTGGCGCATCTGCTGGAGGGGCGCTACGCCCGCTGCGCGAAGATCACGCTGGTGTGTGACAATCTCAACACCCACACCAAGGGAGCGTTCTACGAAGCGTTCGAGCCAGCGCGGGCGCGCCAGCTGGTGCGGCGCATTGAGTTCTGCTACACCCCGAAGCACGGCAGTTGGCTGAACATCGCGGAATGCGAGCTGAGTGCCATGACTCGCCAGAGCTTGGCTGGTCGCCGCATCGGGAGCCTCGCTGCGCTGCGGGCTGAGATCGCGGCTTGGTCGGTCGACACCAACACGCGCCAGCGCGGAGTGGAATGGCAGATGAAGATCGCCGACGCTCGCTGCAAGCTCAAGTCCGTCTACCCGAAGATCATTATCTGACAGACCACTAGGTCTGCTCACAAGAGACGAACATCCCCGGACGCGCCGTCCACTGGACGAGTTCGTGGTCTGCGGAGAGTGGGGCAAGCCGGGTCTTGCATCGAGTCAGTGAGACCTGGGGGAGCGAGCACGATTCCCCTCTCCATCGAAGTCCCGGGAATGCGAGGTGCCGGAAACCTGCACGGATTCGGAGGCTAGCATCGCGTCCGCAATCTTCACGAATCCCGCGACATTCGCGCCCCGCACGGAGTTGATCCAGCCTTCCTCCTGCCCAAGCTGCACGCACTGGCCGTGGATGTTCTTCATGATGCGTTCGAGGTGCTCCTTGACCTGTTCCCTGGACCAGGAGATCCGTAACGCGTTCTGGCTCTGCTCGAGGCCCGAAACCGCGACGCCGCCAGCATTGTCGGCCGTGGCCGGTCCGAACAGGATCCGGGCATCCAGGAACTGCTGCGTGCCATCCGGGTCGGTCGGCATGTTGGCGCCTTCGGAGACACCGACCGCGCCGTTCTCCAGCAGGGTCTTCGCGTCCAGCCCTCGAAGCTCGTTCTGGGTCGCTGATGGAAATGCCAGGTCGCACGGGTAACTGCTCAGGCGCCTGCTTGACTATTTGTGCTTTAGCCTGACAGCACGCGAAGCAATGCGTGCAGTTGGATCCGGTCAGGCATCGAATGGTGGTTCGAGTAGGGAACCGGTCGCTCGTCGGGAGGTGCGGCCAGCGGTCACCGAACCAAGGTCAGAGCCTTGCCAAGACGCTTCCGGCGCGGGCGGCTCGCTTCGCTACAATCCCGCAATGCAACGGCCTCGGCCGACCGCTCCCGGCCCGCCGACGCCTTGCCACCGCGACCTGCCATGTCCTTCATCGAGATGCGCCTCCCGCACGACGCCGCCTTCAAGCGTTTCGTGCTCAACCTGATCTTTGTCCGCCACCTGCTGCACGCCTTTCCCTTGGCCGGTATCGATGCGGCTGAGGTCGTAGCCATCGAGGACGCCAGCGCCAACTTGGTCGACCCCAGGCTGGGGCAGCGCCTGCCCGACGCCGTCTGGCGGCTGACTCTGCAGGACGGTGGCATCACCTTCCTGCTCATCGAATGCCAGTCCGAGGTGGACCCGAGCATGCCGTTCCGCATGCTCAACGCGGTGTCTGCGCTGTATCTGGCTCTCAGCCAGTCTCCGCCGCCGCAGCCGGAGTATTCCGCTGGGTCCGTTCCGCGCGTGAAGCATCTGACGATCTACAGTGGCCAGCGGCCCTGGAGCGCGGCCGGGGAAGTGGGCCAGGCCATCACGGTGCGCTGCGCGGAGGCGGAGCGGGACATCCCGCGCATGCAGTGCCCGGTGCTGGACCTGCGGCGTTGGACGGACCCCGGCGGCGACGGGAACATCGCGGTGCTGCTGGGCCGGCTGCAGCGCTGCGAGAGTCCCGAGGAACTGCTCGCGGCGGCGGAGCCGCTCAAGCAATGGTACGGCAGCGAGAGCCACGCCGGTCTGGCCGGGGCGTTCGCGGCTTGGATCTCGTATGTGCGCATCCCGGAAATGGGAGTGACGGGCGCCGTGAAGAGCGATATCCTAAGAGACGTGCTGGACATGTTGGAAACCGAGAGCGTGACTTGGGCAGACCGTATACGGGACGAGGGCAGGCGCGAGGGCAAACGCGAAGGCCGCGACGAAGCGCTCGCGGGGGAACGCAAGCTGCTTCTGCGGCAGGCACAAATCCGTTTCGGCGAAGCGCTGGCGGGCAGCTTGGCCGCTCTGCTAGAAGGGATCGCTGACGCAGATCGCTTGGAGCAGGTTGGCGAGTGGCTGTTGGTGTGCGACAGTGGGGACGCCCTGCTCGCACGGCTCGGACAGCTACCGTAGCACTACCGCGTAGGTCCCGTCACACGATCGCTGTGCTTGGCGCGGTCGGGGCGCGGCAGTTAGGCGGCTGTTGACAAGGAATCTCGACCGTTGAACGCTCTTGATCGATGCTCCGGTCGGCACCCACTTCCGCCTGTTGCCGATCAGGATCGCGAACTCTACGGCGCACCCTATGCACGAAGCTCCGGCGATCCATGGCCGCGCTCGGTCACAATCCTGTCGTCGCCATTCGAATCGGGCTCGTCGGCAACCCTTCCGACACGGATGAACAACCCTATGGCACGACACCAACAGACGCCTGAGCAGTTACGTTCGGACCAGATCAAACGCACACTGCTTCAGCTCGATGCGAGCCAACCAGAAGTGGAGGTCGCCGCGTCTGCCCCGTCTCGCAGTGCCGCAGGGCTGGCCGGGGCGTTGCGGGTCATATGGGAAGTCCGGGCGGGTCTGGGTACAGTTCCGCTAGGAGGGTCCCGACGCCTCCGACTCGGATGTCGGCTCGCCCGCGGGGATGCTTATGCAACCCAAGCGGCCGACAGCCCCTCGGCCTGCTCCAATACCGTCTGGGTTGCCGACTCCTGCCTGTCCGGCGGATAACCGTGCTTGCGCAGCACGCGCTTCACGCGAACGCGAAGCTTAGCGCGGACATTCTCGCGTAGCGTCCAATCGATGGTCACATTGTTTCGCACGGTCTCGACCAGTTCTCGGGCTATGTCGCGAAGCGTCTCGTCGCCGAGCACTTGGACCGCGCTGTCGTTGACGCCGAGAGCGTCATAGAACGCCAGCTCGTCTTCTGAGAGTCCCAGTGTCTCGCCCCGCGCGCTTGCCTCGCGCAGCTCCCGCGCCAAGGAGATCAGCTCCTCGATCACCTGTGCCGCCTCGACTGCGCGGTTCTGGTAGCGGCGGATGGTCCGCTCCAACATTTCGGCGAACGACCGTGCTTGGACGACGTTTTTCTGACGCTTCGTCGACAGTTCGCTCTTCAATAGCTTCGCGAGCAGTTCGATGGCAAGGTTTCGCTGGCGCATGCCACGCACCTCAAGCAGGAATTCCTCGGAAAGGATCGACACATCTGGTTTACTGAGCCCGGCCGCAGCGAATATATCGAGCACTCCGTCCTCGGCCACAGCTCGAGAGACGATCTGCCGCACAGCATGATCCAGATCCTCCTCGGGTTTCGCATCTGGGCGGTCGCGCTTCAACAGGGCAGCCCTCACATGCTGAAAGAGGGACAGATCGTCACGGATACGGATTGCCTCTGGATGCGGTACCGCCAGCGCGAACGCCTGCGAAAGCTCTTGCACGACCTTCAAGCAGCGCGCCTTGCCGTCCTCCTGTGCGAGGACGAACTCCAGAGCCGCCGGTAGCAAGTGGAGGCGCTGCGCTGGTGAGCCGTTCACCCATACGGACCGGTCGAATCCGTGGAAAAGTCCACAGCAGATCTCGTATTTCTCCTGCAGCACCCGAACCGCTTGGTCTTGGTCCAGCGCTGTCTCACCCCGACCTCCGCTTTCGGTGTAGGTGGCCAGAGCTCGCTTCAATTCGTGGGCCAAGCCCAGGTAGTCGACAACAAGTCCCCCCGGTTTGTCCCGGAACACCCGGTTGACCCGTGCGATGGCCTGCATTAGCCCATGGCCGCGCATTGGCTTGTCCACGTACATCGTGTGCAGGCTCGGGACGTCGAAGCCCGTGAGCCACATGTCACGGACCAACACGATCTGGAGCGGGTCGGAGGAGTCCCGAAAGCGTTTCGCGAGCGCTTCGCGCCGTGGCTTGTTGCGGATATGGGGCTGCCATTCGAGCGGGTCCGATGCCCTTCCCGTCATCACGACCTTCAGCGCACCCAGTTCGTCGTTCTCGCAATCCCACTTGGGACGTAGGCGGACCAACTCACGGTATAGGTCAATGCAGATCCGCCGACTCATGCAGACGACCATCGCCTTGCCCCGCATTGCATTCTGACGGCTCTCGAAATGCTCCACGATGTCACGGGCTACGAGTGCGACGCGCTTCTCGGCACCGACAACGGCTTCGAGCTGCGCCCATTTCGTCTTCAGCTTCTCCCGACGGTCAGCCTCCTCTCCTTCGGTTACTTCTTCAAATCCTGCATCGATATCGGGTTTCTCGGTCTCGTCGAGGGTCAGCTTCGCGAGGCGACTCTCGTAGTAGATCGGCACGGTCGCTCCGTCCTCAACGGCCCGCTGGATGTCGTACACGCTGATGTGGTCGCCAAACACAGCCCGTGTGTTCGCGTCCGCCAGTTCGATCGGCGTTCCGGTAAAGCCGATGAACGAAGCGTTGGGCAGCGCATCCCGCATGTGCCGGGCGTAGCCGTCGATGAAGTCATACTGGCTGCGGTGCGCCTCATCGGCGATCACCACGATATTGCGCCGGTCCGACAACAGCGGGTGTCGGTCGCCCTTTTCCTCGGGGAAGAACTTCTGGATCGTCGTGAATACCACCCCGCCGGACACGACCGCAAGTTTCGCCCGGAGGTCGCTGCGGCTGTCCGCCTGAACGGGGGGCTGCCGCAGCAGGTCAGCACAGCGAGAGAAGGTCGTGAACAATTGGTCATCCAAGTCGTTGCGGTCTGTCAGCACGACAATCGTGGGGTTCTGCATGGCGCGCTCACGGACGATGCGCCCGGCGTAGAACGCCATGGTGAGGCTTTTGCCCGAGCCCTGGGTGTGCCAGATGACACCGATGCGTCGGTCACCGCCGTCGCCACCGCGGCGGCCTGATTCGTAGCGGGCCTGATGGCTCTGGCCCGCCAGCCCCTGCTGCAGGGCTGCCGCTCGCAGGGTCTCGGCAACCGCTGTCCGCACAGCGTGGAATTGGTGGTATCCCGCCATCTTCTTAACCAGCGCTCCGCTGCCATCGTCCTCGAAGACGATGAAATCTCGGACTAGCGCAATCAGATTGTGCGGGGCGCACACGCCTTCAAGCAGGACTCGAAGCTGAGGCAGACTCGGATCGGCCAGCCCCTCACCGGCGATCGTGCGCCATGGCTTGAACCATTCCCGGCCGGCGGTCAGCGTGCCGACACGCGCTTCCAAGCCGTCGGACACGATCAGTGCAGCGTTGAATGCAAACAGTGACGGGACGTCGGCCTTGTAGGTCTGGAACTGCTGGAACGCCGACCAGATCGTAGCACTCTCATCTACGGGATTCTTCAGCTCGATGACTACCAAGGGCAGGCCGTTGACGAAGAGCACAATGTCTGCTCGGCGCTGGTGCTTGTTCTCGACGACCGTGAACTGGTTGACGGCCAACCAGTCGTTCATCTCGGGCGTATCGAAGTCCATCACGCGCACCTGTCCACCGCGGGCCGCTCCATCGGTGTCGGCATACTCCACCGTGATCCCATCGACGACCATGCGGTGGAAGGCGCGGTTACGGGCTTCGAGCGTCGCCCCCGCAGGATCGATCAACCTACGCTGGGCATCATCGACCGCGTCGATTGGAAGGTCGGGATTGAGCTGTGCGAGCACGGACCGTAATCGCCCAGCCAAGACGACATCGCTGTAGTTGTCGCGCTCCGCCCCTTGCATCTCGGGAGCGATGTCGGGGCCGCAGGGCCATTTTTTTGTCCGAGTCCGAGGCAGTGCACGACAGTAGCCGGAGGGGCAGCGGCAGCCTGCTAGAGTTTGCGAGCTCGGCATGGTAGCGCTGTCTGCTGCGAGGACTGGACATTTTGTTGTCAGTCTGTCA
>JAJEHF010000051.1 GCA_022823865.1 Bryobacterales bacterium | reverse complement strand
CCCCTGCCGGGCGCTGCGAAGAGCGGTCCAGCGCCCTTCGCGCAGGCCCTTGCAACTCCAGCGACAGGCTGCCCTAGTTGCACGAGCAACGATCCGGTCCCATCAGACGAGTCACGTATCGACAAAAAAATGTACCTGCCGAGAGCGGCATGGCTGACCCGTCAGCCAGCGTATGATGAGAGCTTGCCATGTTCGGTTCGTCCTCATCCATCAAGCTGGACAAGTCCCTGTTTGAGCGCGTCAAGCGCTGCGCGGACGCCGCAGGCTACTCCTCCCCCGAGGAGTTCGTCGTGCACGTGATCGAGAAAGAGCTTGCCCAGATCGAGGAGGGTGCCTCGGACGAGGAGATCATGAGCAAGCTGCAGGGCCTGGGTTATATCGACTAGGCCCGAGGCCGGGCCCCCTTCGCCGCAGTCCTCAACGCGACCCGCAACGTGCTCCTACGCGCCGCAGTTTCGTATCTCGCAAAGATCTTCGGCGCGTTCAATCCGCTCGTCGGCCTCGCATTCTGCTCGGTCTTGCTCGGCATCGGAATGCTCTGGGTTGTGGGCAAGACGTCCAACCAGCGGGCTATCGAACGCGCCAAGAAGCGCATGCAAGCCTGCCTGCTGGAAATGCGCCTGTACTCAGACGAGCCGCGGCTGCTGTTCCGGGCACAAGGCACCTTGCTGCTCAATAACGCTCGCTATCTCGGTCACATGCTGCGGCCGGTGCTCGTTCTGGGCCTGCCAATGCTGATACTCTTCGCTCACTTCGACTCCGTCTACGGTCACCGCCCCCTCCAAGTCGGGGAATCGGCGCTGTTCACGGTGAACACGACGCTGCCCAGCCAAGACCTGACGCTGACGGCCAGCGGAGCGCTCGAGGTCGACAGCGTCGCTGTCGGATCCGCTGTTTCCCGCCAAGTGCACTGGCGCTTGCGCGCCGTGGAGGAGGGCAGCGGCCAAGTCTCGCTCGAGACTCCTCACGGATCCGTCGAGATGGCGGCCATGGTCGGCTCCGGGACGCACTACGTCTCGAGCAGCCGCAGCGGAGAGCTGTGGCACAAGTTCCTGTTCTCTCCGGGAGAGGCCAGCTTCTCCCTGCAGTCGGTGGATCGGCTGAGCATCGGCTATCCCCCGCGCAGCATCGGATTCGGAGCCCTGGAGACGCACTGGGTGGTCTGGTTCCTGGTGATCTCGATCCTGGCGGCATACCTGCTCAAGGGGCGCTTCGGGGTCGTGCTCTAGCGGCGCGGGCAGCTTGTCCCGAATGCCCCGCATCGGCGGAGGGTTGAGCCGGGCCCGATCAGGTCGGTACACTGCCACTTCCGAATCGCGGGCCAGCCCCGCTTCCCGCAATGGCCAGAAACAGTCCCCCGCATGTCTTGTGTGTCGGCATGGGCTTCCTCGACACGCGCCTGTGTGTCGAGCGCTTCCCGCCCAAGCAGCACCGCGAGAACGCCAGCAAGCGCTGGGACGCCTTGGGAGGGCCCGCGTCGGTCGGCGGCGTGGCAGTGGTGCGGCTCGGGGGCACGGCCTCGTTCTGGAGCCGCCGGGGCGACGATCTCGCGGGCCAGCGCATCGAGCAGCTGCTCACCGAGGCCGGAGTCGAGACTTCCGGCTACCGCAAGTTCCCCGGAACGACGCCAACCTGCGAGGTGTTCATCGAACCCGGCGGCGAGCGCTACTTGTTCCCCTATCTCGGCGATGGCATGCCGGCGGGTGCGGACTGGATCCCGGACTCGGCGATCGAGCGGGCCGACGCTGTGTTGATCGACGGGCGCTGGCCCGAAGGCGGGATGCGCGTGGCGGCCCGCGCCCGCGCCCGCGGCATTCCGTGCGTCCATGACCTGGACCAAGACCGTCCCGAAATCTGGGAGATCGCCAAATCGGCCACCCATGTCATCGCTGATGAAGACTTGGCGCTGAAATGCGGCGGCGTGGAGGCGGTGCTGCGGCGAATCAAAGGGTTCGGAGCGTGGGCCGCCGTAACCTTGGGTGAGCGCGGCGTGGCCTATGACGGCGGGCGGATGCCGCCGGTTCCGGTGACGGTGACCGATAGCACGGGTGCGGGCGACGTGTTCCATGGCGCCTTCGCGCTCGCGATGGCCCAAGGCCGGAGCGAACGCTACGCAATGCGATTCGGCTGCATCGCCGGCGCCTTGCTGTGCAAGCTCGGGCGGGTGCCGTACCTGTCGGAGGTGGCGGAGCTGCTGGACGACGGCTCGGCCTAGCGGCCGCCTAGTTCACCGGGAGCAACGCCTCGTTGCTCGCAACACCGTCGAACTCCACGCGCAGCAAGTGCTCGCCCGCACCTACCGTGAGGGGCACTTGGACGGTCACCAGGTACAGCCCGGCCAGGTCGGGATCCAGGCCGGAGTAGACGACGGTCCCCTGCTGGTCGCCGATCCAGACGGTCGGCATGGTCACGGTCTCGTTGGAGAAGCCGCCAGCGGAGCCTGTCCTCGGCGGCATCACTACCGGGCCGTTTCCGGTCATCGCTATGCTCACCGCAGCACCTGGGGCAGCGGGAGATTCAGCCGTCACCGCCGAGCTGTCCGGGTGCAGGGCCAGCGCGTACGAACGCCCGCCGGACTCGTATCGGAAGATGCCCGGTGCGACTTCGGCAAGCTGAAAAACGAAGTGGTCCGACGGATTCCCGTTGCGGACCTTGAGATAGGCGCGCGAGGCACCCGCCGCCTCCCACGGCACTTGGACCGTCACGCTGCTGGGAGTGATCGAATAGATCGGCCCGGCCACGCTGAACTCTCGCTGCAAGCCGTCGAACGAAACCGTGGCGCCCTTGCGCGTGATCGGCAGCGGCCTGACCTGCGGGGAGGGCCATGCGCCAGACGGGTGAGCCGCGAATTCAGAGCCGCTGATCGTTGCCATCGAGCCGGCAACGACTCCGGTCTCCTCGTGGAGGGTCGCGCTGTTGGCGATCGAGACGATCTGAGGCCTTGTCTCGACGGCTTCGTATTCGAATGGAATCTCCAGATTGCCGATTCGCGCGGTGACTACCTGCGTCCCCGGATCGCCGCTGTATCGCACGCTGGCGTGGATCAGGCCGGTCGGGCCAGACCTCGGGGATCGGCTCGCCACGGACATTGACGGATCGGAACCAACGAATTCAACTTCCCTGCCGGTGACCGGCACTCCGTACTGATCCAGCACGCGCGCCAAGACCGACTCTCTTGCCGCCTCGCCGGCGATCCCAGTGGCAAAGTGCCCGCGGAGTCGAATCGCGTTCGCCGGCTCGTTGTCGCCGACAAGGTACAGGTAGGGAATCGAGAGCTCGCCCAGCCCGCTCAGGCTGCTCAGCCGCAGGATGCCCTCGTGCGCTCCGGGCTGGGGACGCGTCCCCTCCAGACGAACCTCGATGCCTTCGGTCTGCCCCTCTGCCAGCGTGACCACGTAGGCGCTTTGGCCATTGACCGTCACGCGGGCCTCAGCGTTCGGCTGGCGAGGCTCGACCCTGAGCACGAAGGACTGCGGGCCGCGCCACCGATTGGAAATCACAATCTGCCGCCTGACCGGGAACAAGACATCCCGCACGGAGCCGAACGCGATCGACGGAGGTACCGCTGTGGCGTTGGGGCGCAGCGCCTGGGACAGGTCCAGCACGCCCGCGCCTGCAGCCGACAGGCGCTCCCGTTCCCCGCTCTCCTGCAACAAGGGGCTGGCCGTGTTGATCAACGCAGAAGCCACCTGCCGCGCGGTCAGCGCGGGAAACGCCTGCCAAACGAGCGCGGCAGCCCCCGACACGACCGGAGCCGCGAAACTGGTGCCGCTCACCTCTCGAAAGCCGCTCGAGGCGAACAGCACGCCCTCGTCGTTATAGCGCGGCGCGGCGGTGTACACGGATTGCCCCGGCGCGACCAGGTCGGGCTTCGGCTGAAGGGCTAGGTTCGGCCCACGAGAGCTCTGCGGCGATACGAACGCCCACTCGCGCTCGGTATCGACCGGAACGGGGTCGAGCGTGAGCGAAGCCATCGGGTCGGCCAACAGTTCCCGGATTTCCTCGCCGGCGCTCCTGCCCACCAAGAACGCCGGGATATCGGTGCGTTCGAGCAGCCCCATGGTGAGCAAGTCGTCGCCCTCGTGGTTGGTGACCAGCACGCCGCTGGCACCCGCCGCGTCGGCGTGCTCTACCTTGTCCCGGAAAAAGCAGGTGCCGCGTTCGATGACTGCGATTCGACCCGCGAGCGCCTGCGCTTCGTAGGGATCGCAGCCCAGCGGGTTGTCCAAGTCGGACGTGCTCACGGCAGGCGCGGTCAGCGGGCCCGGGGCGTCCGGCCCGGTGCCGGATTCGGCGACGAACTCGTGGTCGCCGACGCGGACAGAGACATGGCGCGAGGAGGAGTTGCCGGTCCCCCCGACGGTGATCACCGACGGGGTGTTGGCGGGTGACAGCAGCGTGCTCAGGGCGGGCACGGCGTGCGAGCCGCGCAGGCCGTGGTTGCCAGCCGCAGCCACGACCACGCGCCCGAAGTCATGCACGGCGCTGTGCGCCGCCATCGAAATCGGGTTGCAGGACGAGCTCGACGAGCTCCGGCCGCAATCGCGGCCGGTGGCGTCCCACGGGTAGAACTCCGGATTGCCAAGGCTCAGGTTGAGAATGTCCATCCCGTCAGCCACGGCGTCGTCGATCGCGGCGATCACCACATGATCCGCGGTGTAGTAGTTCAGCCCGGGAGAGCCGAAGACCTTGTACACGCCCAAGCGTGCCTTGGGGGCTATGCCCATGGCAGCTCCGAGCGGAGTCTGGACGCGCCGCCCCGCGGCGATCATCGCGACAGCGGTCCCGTGGCCGCTCAGATCGTTCGGCGAGGGATCGTCGGGAGTGGAGCTGGCGGGATCGCGCGAAACCAACGTTTTGACGTAGCTGCGCACCGCAACCACCTTGGTGTTCGCCATGTGCAGGTAGTCCGGATCTCCCAGCGGGTACCCGTCAAGGCTGGGCAGGCTGGGATCGCTGAAGGCTTCGTGGTCGAAGTCCAGTCCCGAGTCAATGATGGCGATCTTCAAGCCCTCGCCGAACAGTTGGTGACCCACCGGACGCACGTATGCGGTGGACGCATGCACGATCTTCGCCACCGACCTGAGCATTGGCTGGTACCGCCGCCCTGGCACCACGTCGCGCACGCCGGGCAGACCTGCAATCTCCCTCGTCTGCTCCGGCGTCGCTCGCACGAACACCGCGTTGAGGACATTGCTCACCGATCCCAACACCTCGATTCCGAGTGCTGCGATCGCTGTCTTGACGGGATCCTGGCGGCGCGCCACGGCACGGCGCATCAGGCTGACGCTCGTTGCGGACCTCGGCTGCGGCTGTTGCGAGCGTGCGGTCTTCGATTCCCGCAACCGCTCGCCGACCGACGGCGCGTCCAGCAGGACCGTGTACTCGGCCGGCCCATCCGCGGCCGGCAACTGCTGGGCTTGGGCCGCAGGAGCAGCTGCGCCCGCCAGCGCCAACAGGGCCGCCAGGGTCAGGCGGAGTCGCGTCCGCCGGCGGAATCCTGGCGCGCCGAATGTCGTGCCGGTTCGAATCGGACTGCAGTTGGACATGGACGCTGGGTTGAAACGCTCGGTCCGGCTCCGGGTGCCTTGGGCCAGCCGACTATGCGATGCTATACGATCGCTCTGCCGCGATCGCGGCCGACCTGTCCCCCCCTAGGGTTTAGTAAAACACCATGAATGCGACTCTGCTTCGCTGCTCGATCATTGCCGCCCTGGGCGGCTTGCTCTTCGGCTTCGACACGGCCGTCATTTCCGGCACGACGGACCAGCTTAGAGAGGTGTTCGGACTCGAGGGCTTCGGACTTGGATTCACGGTGGCGAGCGCCCTGATCGGCACGATCTTGGGAGCCCTCTTCGCCGGTCATCCGGCAGATCGGATCGGGCGCCGCAGCACGTTGGTGTGGATCGCGGTCCTTTACCTCGTCTCAGCGGTCGGCAGCGCCCTCGCGTGGGACTGGATTTCGTTCCTGGTCTTCCGCTGGCTGGGCGGCCTCGGTGTCGGGGCTTCTTCGGTTGTCGCCCCGATGTACATCGCCGAGATCTCGCCGCCGCGCTTCCGCGGCCGGCTGGTGGCGATCACGCAGTTCAACATCGTGCTGGGGATCCTGCTGGCCTACTTGTCGAACTACGGCGTGGCCCAGATGCAGTACGGAGCGATGGAGTGGCGCGTCATGTTCGGGATCGAGGCGCTGCCCGCCGTGATCTTTCTCGTCCTGATGTTCGGAACCCCGCGCAGCCCGCGCTGGCTGGTGGCCCAGGGGAATAGCCACGCGGCCGCCTTGGTGCTGGAAATGGTCGGTGCCGAGGACGTGCAGGGCGAGCTGAGCGAGATCGAGGAATCGCTGGCGGAGACGGCGCAGAACGAAAAGGAGCCCCTGCTGCAGCGCAAGTACAGCCGGCCCGTCAAGCTGGCCGTTGCCATCGCGACCTTCAATCAACTGTCGGGCATTAACGCACTGATGTACTACGCGCCCCATATCTTCCGCATGGCCGGCGCGGGGACAGACTCGTCGCTGGCCCAAGCCGTCGCCGTGGGCTGCACCAACCTCGTCTTCACGTTGATCGCACTACTGGTGATCGACAAGATCGGCCGCCGCAAGATCATGGTCGTGGGGTCGATCGGCTACATCGTGAGCCTGGCGGCGACCGCGGCAGCGTTCTACCGCTATGGCACGGACTTCACCGACGTCGGGGGCACTGTGGTGCTGGTCAGCCTGATGGTGTTCATCGCGTCGCACGCATTCGGGCAGGGCTCGGTGATCTGGGTCTACCTCAGCGAGATCTTCCCCAATCGCGTGCGCGCACAGGGGCAGGCACTGGGCAGCTTCACGCACTGGGTCTTCGCGGCGGCGATCTCGTGGACGTTCCCCGTCATCGCCGACATCTCCGGCGGGCACACTTTCGCGTTCTACTCGAGCATGATGGTGCTGCAGCTGTTGTGGGTACTGAAAGTGATGCCCGAGACCAAGGGCGTGCCGCTGGAGGAAATCCAAAAGCGCATGAGCGCGGCGTGAGTCCGACGGCACAGCGCGGGACATGACCTCGGGCTTGTCTAGCGCTTTCGGCTTGCCCATCCTAGTCGTGCAGTTCCGGCGCGCGGTGGAGACGGGATCTGCATTCGTGGCATGCGACTCTGTCCAGCGCTGCTCGATGCGCCCTTGACCACCGTCGAGAGTGGCGTGCGCCCGCCGGCAGCCCGGACATCCCGGCGACGACCACAACGAATTCCAGTTTCTGGTCCGGCCTACTGCCTTACAGGCGGATGCGCTAGCTCTGCTGGGTGTCGATCCCGAGCGAGTTGTTTCCAGTCGGATGACAGTTTGATTCGGCGGAACTACTTTCAATTCCTAGGGTTAGCCAGCGATTGTCGGATGAAGTCTAATGTCAGAGTGGGGACCAAGAAGCCACCTGACTTTGTTGTTCTTCCCACTGCCTCACTAAAGCGCGCAGCGCAGGCCTGTCCGCTACTTGAAAGCGACAGGGCCAAGGGCGAATGGATCGCATGCTGCACACGCCGATTCGCCCCGATGGCCAATCGCATCGCTGGAGATGATGAGATTGCAAAGGACGCGCTGCAAACCAGTTGGATCAAGATCCTGCAGGCTACCAACCTCAGCTTGGGGGGACCAACGGCCTGCCCTTGGGTCGCCAAAGTCGTCGCCAACAGCATTAGAGATCTTCAGCGACAGGAGCGCAACCGCAAGGAAGTACCCCTAGAGCGTGCGGAAAGATCCGCATCGCAACCGAGCCCGGAGGTAGCAGCACAAGAGCGACAGCTGCTCGAGCTGCTTCGGGAGATGGTCGCGATGCTCCCGGACACGTACCGTCGGGTTTACGAACTGCGCATGCAGGAAGAACTCTCCACGAAGGAGACAGCCGAGCGGCTCGGAATCACGAGCAGCAATGTCACTACCGTCCTGAACCGGGCCGTAAGAATTGTCAAGCGAAAGCTCAGGAGCCGCCTGGGGCTCGGAGTCAGCGGAATGGGTCAGGGAGAGGCCCGAAAAAAGCTGTGACAAAGCAGCCACCTCAAACGTTGTAGTTAGCAGAGGGGAAAGTGAAATGTTAGAAGGAACACAGATCATCACGTTCCTCGACCACCTCGGCCGGGTCCGCGTGACCAAGCTGCCTGGCGAGCTGCCGCTCTGGGAGGTCAAGGGCGAGACCGAATCCGGCTTGAGCTTCTCATGCAGGTGCTCGACCGAGAGACAGACACGCGCCGACGCTGACGACGCCATGCGGACTCTTCGCAGGTGCCTGAGGGCAGAAGGCATAGCGTGAGACTGCGGCGCGGTGGTGGCGGGACTCGAACGCGCACCCTTCCGTGAAGGACCCGATTGACAATCGAGGGTGTCTGCCATTCCGCCACACCAGTACAAGCCAGCCTCCCGGCGAGTGATTGACACCCACTCACGGACGGGAGGCCGGCGACCTCATATGCGGTTTCGTCACGAATTCAGCCGTCTTGCGGCTTCCTGGCTTCCTAGTCAGCTCTCGTGGTAGCCTCTGGCTTACCCTCACGCCTGAGCCTCTCGGCGGCGTCCCCGTCGGCTTTCGCGAAGATCTTCTGCACGGCTATTTCGGCGGCTTGGTCGGGGGTCACCCGCGTTATCTTGCAGCTCATGCCCACACCGCAGGCCCGATGCGAAACCCGCTGGGGGCATCCCACGGCCGGGGAGCAAGGAAATGACCAAGCGCCACGATCGCTAGGCCTGACGACATCGCGTTCAACCGACTTGCAGCCAGCGGAGATCCCGACCCGATGTTTCTGTTCGCAAACGACAATCGCCCGAGGCTGGCGGAACTGATCCTCGCAGGCTACTTCGCCTACGCGGCCGCGCTTTCGTTCCTATTCCCGCTAGACCTCACGAGCCGACTCCAAGTGCTCGGCGCCAGCTTGGCGGCCCTGGCGGCATTGCACTACCTAGGCCGGTTCCCGCTCCGCTTGGTGCCGGAGAGCTTGCGCCACACGCTGCCCCTGGCCGGCGTCCTGTTGGCCTACAAGCAAATCGGCTGGTTCGCCCAGCCGCAACCAGACCACGCCCTGGAACGCAGCTGGGCGTACTGGGACCAGATCCTGCTTGCCGACTGGGGATTGACCCGAGCGATCGAATCGCTGGGACCCGTCCTGCCAAGCCTGTTGGAATTGCTGTACCTGCTGACCTACGCCGTGGCGCCAGCCGGCTTGATCATCCTCTCCGCGTGCCGTCGGCTCGATCGGTCAGACCGCTTGCTGGCCTGCTTCGCCGCTTCGGCGGTGTCGGCCTACGCCCTTTACCCCTTCTTCCCGTCCGAACCGCCGCGCACGATCTTCCCGGGGGAGTTGTCCGGCAGCTTCGATACGGTCTTCCGGCAACTGAATTGGTGGATCTTGGGCATGGGTGGCATCCACACCAGCGTCTTTCCGAGCGGACACGTGGCCTCGGCGTTGGGTGTCGGTATCGGCCTGCTCCTAGCCCTCCCCGAACGCAAGCGCTACGGGGTTGCGCTAATCGTTGTCGCGACAGGCATCGCTCTTGCCACTGTCTACGGACGCTACCACTACGCGGTCGACGCCCTTGCAGGCTTCATCGTTGCCGGCCTCGCCTCGCTGGCATGCTTGTGGCTATTTCGAAAGCGGGAGCGAGAGCGTCTGAAGTGAGTGGACAGCTTCCGAGCTACGCAGCCTGGGCGTCGGCCAGAGCCGCCGCGTCCAATTCCAGCGTCTGCCCGGGCGGCACTTGCGCCCGCAACTCAGTCTCGCCGTAGCGCACCGTGAAGGGCTTGCCCAAGTGCGACTGAACCCGGGCCCGGACGAGCCGCATATCGCGCCACTCGAGATCCACGGTGAATCCTCCCCGGGCGCGCAAGCCCGCCACCTTGCCGCTCGCAAGGGCGCCAGGCAGGGCGGGCAGCAAGTGCAGGAAACCACTCTCTCCCGACTGTACGGAACTATCCTCCAGCGGCTTGCCGTGCGGGTCGTGGCTCTGCAGCAGCATCTCGGCAATGCCCGCAGTCGCGCCGAAATTGCCGTCGATCTGGAACGGGGGGTGCGCATCGAACAGGTTCGGGTACAGGCCGCCCCGCCGTCCGTCCAATCTGGGGGCCGTCCTGTCCGGCACCGGGGCGAGCAGGCCCGCGAGGATCTTGAAGGCGTGGTCGCCATCGAGGAACCGAGCCCAGAAGTTCACTTTCCAGCCCATCGACCAGCCGGTCGCTCCGTCGCCGCGGAACTCGAGGGACTTGCGAGCCGCGGCGAACAGGTCCGGCGTCCCGAAAGGCGTGATTTCAACACCGGGGTGGAGGCCGAACAGGTGCGAGACGTGACGGTGCTGGTTGGCGGGGTCGTCGATGTCTTCCAGCCACTCCTGCAACTGGCCCAATCGGCCGATGCGATTCGGCGCGATGCGTTCGCGCACCTGCCGCAGCTCTTCCCTGAATTCCGCGTCCGATTCCAGAACCGTGGCCGCCGAGATCGTGTTGCCGAGCAGGTTGCGGACGATCTGGTGGTCCATGGTGGGGCCCATCACGAGTCCCCCGTTCTCCGGGGAATTGCTCGGCCCAGAGATCAGCCACTGCCCGTCCGGCGATTCGACCAGCGCGTCGAGGAAGAACTCCGACGCGCCCTTCATCAAGGGGTAAGCGGTCTCGCGCAGGAACTCCTCGTCACCGCCATACAAGTAGTGCTGCCAAAGGTCTTGGCACAGCCAGGCCCCGCCGGTCGGCCAGATACCGTGGTTGGAGTGGTTGATCGGCGCCGTGCCGCGCCAGAGATCGAAGTTGTGGTGCAGCACCCACCCCCTTGCGCGGTAGTGCTCGCGCGCCGTTTCCGCGCCCGACACGGCAATCTCGCGCAAGGCCGCGAAGAGCGGTTCATGTGTCTCGGGGAGACCGGTCGCTTCGGCCGGCCAGTAATTCATCTCGGTGTTGATATTGACCGTGTACTTGCTGTCCCACGGCGGCTGGTCCAGGTCGTTCCACAGGCCTTGCAGGTTCGCCGGCTGGCAACGGCCCCGGCTGGACGAGATCAGCAGGTAGCGACCGTATTGGAACAGTAATGTCACCAGATGGGGATCCGGCCGCGAGGCGAAGCGCTCGATGCGCGCGTCGGTCGGCTCCGCAGCCGCCTCGCTCGTGCCCAGGTCCAAGAGCACGCGCCGGAACAGTTGGCGATGGCTGTCCGAATTCTCATCGCGCAATGCTCGGTACGGCACGGGGGCTGCCTCGGCCAGCACGGCCGCGTTTCGCTCCGAGGGATCTCCGCTGACATCGCGGAAGTTCACAAAGTTCGTCGCGCCGGCAAGCAGCAACGTGGCCTCGCTGGCACCTTGCACGCGCAACCGCTCGCCGTCACTGGAGACTGTTCCGTCCGTCTGCACCGCGAGTCGCGCCTCGAACCGGATCGCGCCCCCCTCGACCCGCCCGCTCAAGCGCAGCCCGCCGCCTGCCTCCGTGCTGACCTGGGAGGGGTGGGAGGTGCCGAACCCCGCGGCAAACGACAAGTTGCCCGTCCCGCTGGCGGCGAGCCTGACTGCGAGCACCTGCTTGGGAAAGCTGGCGAAGACTTCTTGCGAGTGCTCGATGCCATCGGCCGAGAATTGGACGCGCGCGACCGCATTTTCAATGTCGAGCGAGCGGCGGTAGCCGGTTACCGCCGCCGCGTCGACGCCCGTGCGCTCGATCAACAGGTCGGCGAAGGACTGGTACGGCTTCTGGCGCAGCGGAACGCTCATGAAGCGCTCCATCGCCAGTTCCTCCGCCGCAGCTTGCTTGCCCTCGAATAGCAAGGATCGAAGCCGGTCGAGCCAGCGGTGCGCGCCCGGATTGGCGTAGCTGTGCGGTTCCCCCTGCCAGAGGGTGTCTTCATTGAACTGGATGCGCTCGTTGGCCGTGCCGCCGAAGACCATCGCCCCGAGGCGCCCGTTGCCCACCGGCAGGGCCTCTACCCAACGCTCGGCAGGCTGTGCGTACCACAGTTCCAAGCCGGTGGACGCCGACTCCGTGCCGCACGCCGACAGTCCGACTCCGGCGGCAAGCGATGCCAGGAACTCTCGACGATCAGGCTGAACGGGCACTCCGATAGTGTATGCCGGGGCCTCGGCCGCACGGGTATACTCAGGGGCTAACGGTGTATCGGTCCTTTCCCCTAGCCTCGATCTTGGGCCTCGCCCTTCTGGCGGCACCCGGCGCGTCGCAAGGACTGCCGCCCGGGCACATCGACCCCACGCCCGTCCTCGACGCGGCTGCCGCAGCCATGGGAGTCGATCGGCTGCGGTGCGTCAGCTTCGCCGGCGAGGGTTACGCGGGCATGGTGGGGCAGAACATGACGCAAGACACGGACTGGCCGCGAGGCGAGCCCCTGCAAGACTATTCGCGCGTCATCGACTTCGAGAGGGGCACTTCGGTCGAGCGCTTCTTCCGCAAGCCCGGCCTCAACCCCGCTTCGTGGAAGTACGGCCCGGGCTGGAAGGGCGGGACGCAGCTGCAACAGCACGAACGCCAGACCTTCGCGGTCAGCGGCGAGCACGCCTGGCACATCGACGGGTCAGCGACGGCGGTGCCGGCCCCGGAAAGCGCCGCACTCTGGCAGCTCGACATCTGGATGACCCCGCACGGCTTCGTCAGGGCGGCGCGGATGCCTGGTGCCGAGCCCACCGCGATCTGGCGCTGGGAACTCGGCGAGAGCGGGCGGGACGGAGCCACGACCGGCGGCATTGCCAAGGTGATGGTCGTCTCGGCGACCGTGCTGGGCAAGTACCGCGTCAACGCCACGGTGCGCGCCGGAGACATCGTCCAACGGACCCAGACGCGGGTGCCGCACCCGGTGCTGGGAGATATGAACTACGAGCACGAGTTCACCCAGTGGCAGGACCTGGGCGACGGCATCCTCTTCCCGGCGGGCTGGCACCACCACGACGGCTGGGACGACGAGCGGAAGGTGCCGGTGCTCACCGGCGGCCACAACAGCTTCGGCGGGAGCTTCCCCGTGATGGAGGCAAACGCCTGCGAACCGACGGACGTTCCGCAGCACGTGCGCCAGGCGGTCGTGCCCGACCAGCGCGTGGTGCCGGAGGAACTAGCCGCCGGCGTGTGGCTGCTGGGCGGCGGCACGCACAACAGCGTGGCTGTCGAATTCGCGAACTTCGTGGCCGTGATCGAGGCTCCCCTCGACGAGCGACGCTCGCTGGCGGTGATCGACAAGATCGTCGAGCTGGTCCCGGACAAGCCGATTCGCTACCTCGTCAACACCCATGACCACTACGACCACCTGGGCGGCCTCAGGACGTATCTGCACGTTGGCGCGACCATCCTCACACACCAGCGCAACCGCATGTTCTACGAGGCCGAGCTGCTGAACTACGTGCCCCGCATGCTGGAACCGGACATGGTCTCGCTGTACCCGCCGACAGAGATCTCAGAGGGCTACACGATGGAGGACATCGACGAGAAATACATCCTCGGCGATGGCCGGCGCTATCTCGAGATCTATTACGTCCAAGGCCTCGGCATCCATGTGGAGGGAATGCTCATGGCGTACCTGCCGGAGGAGCGCATCCTGATCGAAGCCGACCTGTACGATCCGGGGCTGCTGCCCGCCAGTCGCGCCCGGCCCACCGCCGCGGAAACCGCCTTGCTCGACAACGTCACGCAGAACGAGATCGATCCGCTGCTGATCGCCCCGATTCACGGCGACGCCGTGACGTGGAAAGCCTTCTTGCGGGAAACCCGCCAAGGCCCGTGAGGCGCGGCAGGCGTCAGGCGATCAGCTCGGGGATGAGCTGGCCGCCCACTTGGGAGAGTTGCTTGAAGCGCCCGCCGTGAAAGTAGGTGAGGCGGTTGTCGTCCAGGCCCATCAGCCGCAGCCAGGTCACGTGCAGGTCCTTCAACGGATGGACAACTTCGACCGCACGGTTGCCCACTTCGTCGGTCGCCCCCACGACGGTGCCGGCGGGCGTGCCGCCCCCGGCCATCAGGACTGCCATCGCGTCAGCGTTGTGGCCGCGTCCGTTGGGGTCCACTCCGCCGCGCCGGTTGTTATCCGGGGTCCTGCCAAACTCGCCGGAGCAGACCACCAGGGTCTCATCCAGCATGCCGCGCTGCCTGAGGTCTCGGATGAGCGCGGCAATCGGCTTGTCGACGCTCTCGATGCGGGCCGCGTGGTTGCGCTCGAGGAAGTCGTGGCTGTCCCAGCCGCCGGAAAAGATCTGCACAAAGCGCACCCCTTGCTCGACCAAGCGCCGTGCCAGCAAGCACTGCCGCCCGAACGACCGCGACGCCTCCGCATTCAGTCCATAGGCATCCCGCGTCGCCTCGGACTCGCGGCTCAGGTCGACGATATCGGGCACTTCGGCCTGCATGCGATAGGCGAGTTCGTAGCTCTCCATGCGGGCCGCCAACTCGTCATGCGACGGGCGGCGCTCGGCATGCCTGCGATTGATGTCGGCCAGCAGGTCCAGGCTCCGGCGCTGCTGCTCGCGGGTCTTCCACTGGGGCGGCTCCAGATCCAGCACGGGCGATCCGCTGGAGCGCAGCAGCGTGCCTTGGTAGTGGGCCGGCAGGAATCCGTTCGACCAATTCCCCGCTCCGCCTTGCGGAAATGCCAGCTCGGTCATCACCACATAGCCGGGAACGTTTTGGTTGAAACTGCCCAGCCCGTAGGTCACCCACGCGCCGACACCGGGGTCTGCCCCCAGCGTGCTGCCGGTGTTGAGGTGGTAGAGAGCGTCCGGGTGATTCACCGATTGGGCCTGGCAGCCCCGGTAAACGCACAGCTCGTCGGCTACGGCCGGATCCGCCATGTGCACGAAGCGGTCGCACATTTCGATGCCGGACTTGCCGACCTTCCGGAACCCGAACGGGCTTCCTACGTAGTAGGTCTTGGCAGTGAGTTCGACCAGCACTTGGTTCGGATCGCGGACCGACTCCGTCAGGTGCAAGTCCCGCAACTTGGGCTTCGGGTCGAACGTGTCCATGTGCCCCGGCCCGCCCTCCAGGACCAGGAAGATGCAGGCCTTGGCCTTGGCGGGCAGCATCGGCTCTTTGGGGGCCAGCGGCCCTGCAGTCGCGGCGGGCTCCCCTGCAAGTAGGCTCGTGAACGCCAGCGATCCTGCCGACGCCCCCAGCCCGAAGAGCAGTTCCCGCCGTCCCAGCCGCACGTGCTCGCGGCGATCTCCCGATGCGAGCTGGCCGCTGCCGGATGCCACGGACCTAGTAGACATACGCGAACTCATTGCTATTGAACAACAGCAGGCAGAAATCGGCAAGCGCCCGTGTCGACGGACCGACTTCCCACGCGCGAGTGTCCGGATGGTAGTCCTCGTAGACCGGCAGCCACTCCTGATACTCGAACGGCGCGCCTGTGAACTCCTCGACCAGAGAGCGCGTAATGCGGGTCGGATACGCCTCCGCGCGCGGGGAGTTGGAGCGATGGTGCGCTTCCATGGCGGCCACGTACTCGGCGAATCTGGCGGTCATGCCCGGGTCGGGGGACCGGGAAAACGCCAGCCGGTAGGCGCGTTCCAGCCTGCTCGCCAGATCTTCCTCTTCCCGCTCCAAGCGCAGGGCGAAGCCGATCGAACGCTTGGTCATGTAATCGGAGTTCAACATGGTGAGCGCTTGCGGGCTGACCGAAGAGGAATCCCGCCGCTCGCAGGAATCGTTCGGGCTGGGCTGGTTGAAGACTTCCATCAGGGGGTCGGCCTGACCCCGGACGCGATAGGCATAGATGGAACGGCGGTTGCGCTCTGCCGGCTTGGGCGACGGCTGGTATGCGGGCGCGATCGAGAACTGGATCATGCGCGGCTGCAGCGCGACCTCCATGTTGATCTCGGGCATGGCTGGCACGCCGCCCAGCTCCGGGTTCAACTCCCCGGACACCCGCAGCACCGAATCGCGCAGTTCCTCGGCGGACAGCCGACGCGGCTCGAAATATGCCAGCAAGCGATTCTGCGGATCCTTGGTGCGCACCTGCTCGATGTCCGCCCGCTCCGAGGCCTGCTGGTATGCCTGCGAGGTCATGATCGTGCGGTGGAGCCGCTTGATGGACCAGCCGTTCTCGACGAAGTCGGCGGCTAGCCAGTCCAGCAAGTCAGGATGCGTCGGCTTAGCCCCCAGCCCGCCTAGGTTGTTGGGCGTCGCGACCAGACCCTTTCCGAAGTGATAGGCCCAGACTCGATTGACGATGGAGCGGGCGGTGAGCGGGTTGCGCTCGTCGACGATCCACTCGGCCAGAGCCAATCGGCGGCCGTCCAAGTCGAGCGGCAGATCGAATCGACTCTCGGGCGGCGCGGCCTTGGTCCCCAGTTGCGTTGCGCTCAACACTCCCGGGGTGACGGCTTCGCCGGGGGCATGCACCGAGCCGCCTTCGAATATCGTGGAATCCGGACGCCAGCCCGCATCAATCTTGGCGGGGATGCGCAGCTTGCGCCCATTGCCGGGAATGTAGTCGGGTCCGTTGAACACGGTCTGCGCCATTGGTTCGTAGCGTTCCAAGCGGCGGGTCCAGATCCACTCGTCCTGCTTGCGCACCTTCAGGCGGCCCTCGTCGGCCGAAGTGAGCCCGTAGTGGCGCGGAGGCTTTTCCGAGTCGGGCAGATTGTTCCGCTTGGCGGGCGGCACGTACTCCAGGCCGCGCTCGGCGAACCACTCGCGGGCGGCGTCCTCGGCCTTGGATTCCAGCGCCTCCTTGCGCTCGGTCGCGAAGTCCCGCAGTTGCGTCACGAGACGGCCTCCCTGCTCAAACCTTGCTAGGTTCTCCTCGGGAAGGAACTCCGCCGGCCGCTCGGCCATCTGAGTCCCGGCAAGGGCGGCGTAGACGCGGTAGTAGTCGCGAATCGGGATCGGATCCACCTTGTGGTCGTGACACTTCGCGCAGCGCAGCGGCATCGACAGGAACGCCTGCCCGACGCTGTGGACCACATCGTCGAGGTATGCTTGCCGGGCCATTTTCTTCGGCACCATCGCGGAGCCCCAAGGGCCCATGCGCAAGAATCCGGTCGCTACCAGCATTTCCGGGTCGCTGCCGGGCAGCTCGTCCCCGGCAAGCTGCTCGATCACGAATTGGTTATATGGCTTGTCGGCGTTGAAGGAGCGGACGACGTAGTCTCGATACCGCCAAGCGTTGGACCGCTCGTAGTCATTCGAGTTTCCGGCCGTGTCCGCGTAGCGAGCGACATCGAGCCAGTGCCGCCCCCACTGCTCGCCGTAGTGCGGGCTTGCCAGCAGCCTGTCGACCAACCGCTCCCAAGCGCCGGGAGCAGCGTCGGAGAGGAACGCCCGAGCCTGCTCGGGCGTGGGAGGAAGGCCGGTCAGATCGAAGGCGGCGCGGCGCAACAGGTCCAGCTTGTCGGCGCGGGGCGCGGGCCTGAGACCGGCCTCGGCGATGCGAGCGCCATGAAAGGCATCGACCGGATTCGCGGCGGCGACTTGAGGCACTCGCGGCTTGCGCACGGGGCGAAACGCCCAGACGTTCTCTGGCTTGTAGAGCCGCTCGGTCCAATCCTCCGATTGCCCGCCGCTCGTCGCCATCCTCACTCCCGCGGCGGACCTGTCGCTTGCGGACACGATCTCGCGCACCGCCTCGTCGCCGGGCCACGATGCTCCGAGAGCAATCCAGTCACGCACGTGCTCTATCTGGCCTGGGCTGAGCCGATCCGTCTCCTTCGGCGGCATGATCAGCGTCGAGCCCTTGCCCGACAGCGCCAGGTAGAGCAGGCTAGCGTCTGGCTCGCCTGCCACGACCGCAGGACGGCCCGACTGGCCGCCCCTCCGGGCAGACGCCTCAGTGGTGAGGTCCAACCCCCCCATCAGCAGGCCCGGATCCTGGCCGTGGCAGGCCAGACACTTCGAGGCGAGCAGCGGCTTGATCTCAAGAGCGAAGAGACGCTCCCCGTCGTCAACGGCGCCGAGCGGCAGTGCGCCAGCGAGAACGACGCAAGATGACAGCAACAGCGAAGCTCTGATCACGGCTGATTCGGGCGGCGCTCGGCCGACTCCGTTCCATTCTAGCCCCACCGCTGCAAGACCAAGCACAGAACGGGCCACCGCCGAACCGCCCCCGAGTGCGCGGAGGAGCGGCTCGCTCGTCATGGAGGATTCTCCACAATCCGAACTGAGCCCTGCTGTATCATGAATGCACTAGCGAAAGCGCCCGTAGCTCAGCTGGATAGAGCGCTTGCCTCCGGAGCAAGAGGCCGCAGGTTCGAATCCTGCCGGGCGTACCACTCAGCGCTTCACCGGCTGCACCCACAAGCAGTCCTGAGGCGCGTGGCTGGTCCATTTTCCGTAGGCGAATCAGGCCTTTTCTCGCACACATTCCGGCGCCTTCTCCCGATCTACCCGTCGGTTCGCCGGAGGGCCGCTTGATATATTGGCGCTCCGGAGGGAGGCCTTGAGATATAGAAGATCCAGTCCGCAAGGCCGGGCGCACGAGGTTGCTCGGCGCGACTTTGTCAAAGCGGCTGGTGCCGCGACGGTCAGCCTCGCGCCGCGATTGCGCGCGGCGCAGGCCGCGCAAGCGCCCAGCTTCGAATCAAGCTGGCGCGGCAGCAGGACTTGGATCGGACAAGAGTACTGGGCGAACCCCCTCCAGAACTGGCGCGTCGAAGAAGGCGAGGTCATCGCCCAGGCCGCAGCAGGCCGCACCCTGCACCTGCTGACCCACCAAGTGACGCCATCCGGTGGCGGATTCCATCTGCAAGCCACCGTTCGGTTGGTCTCGCCTGGCGCCGGGGGAGAGAAGGTCGCGAGGACGTGGGCAGGCTTCGTTTTCGGTGTTCGCGGAGGCTTGGCGGGATATCAGCACGCATTGGTTCATCCCGTCTCTTCGGTGGCCGCTGGGTTGCGCGGCGACGGACGCCTGTTTTGCGGGGGCACCGTTGGCGGATCAGTGCCGCTAGACTCCCCCGTGCGCTTGACGCTGACGGTCCGAGAAGCGGGCTCGGCTTACGAAGCCAAGCTGTCTGCGGAGCCCGCCTCGGGAGGCTCGCCCACACAAGTCGCGGAGACCATCGGACCATCCGAGCTGCCCGGCAACATTGCACTGGCCGCGCAAGCGCCCGGCCCGGCCGGGCCGGAAACCAGCGGAGTGGAATGGGGCTTCCGCGATTGGGTCGTCGGGGGTACCAAGCTGGCAGCGCATCCCGATCAGACCTTCGGGCCCATCCTGTGGACGCAGTACACGCTGAGCCGGGGAACACTCAAGCTCGCAGCACACTTCCCGCCACTCGGCGACGAGGACGAGTGGACGGCCCGGCTCCAGGCGCGCCGGGGAACGCGCTGGGCAACGATCGCCTCGGCTGCCATCGAGCGCCTGTCGCGCACGGCGATTTTCCGCGTCGACGGATGGGACGAGTCGCGCGATGTCGAGTACCGCGTCGCCTATGCGTTCCAAGGGGAGGAGCACCACTGGGGCGGCGTCATTCGCAAGGATCCCCGGGAAAACGAGCGGTTGAGAATCGGCGTTTTCTCCTGCGATCACGGGGAGGTCTTTCCGCAGCGTCGCATGGTACGCAACATCAGGCTGCAAGACCCCGACATCGCATTCTTCGCCGGCGACCAAATCTACGAGAGCTATGGCGGATTCGGCGTCGCCCGCGGCAAGCCGAGCGAGGAGGCGATGCTCGACTACCTGCGCAAGTACTGGCAGTTCGGGTGGACGTGGCGCTCGATCCTCAAGGACCGCCCCAGCATCATCATTCCCGACGACCACGATGTCTTCCAAGGCAATATCTGGGGCCAAGCCGGGCGCGCCCTGCCTCGGTCGGCGGAAGGCCCGGGCTTCGAGAGAGGCGGATTCCTCATGGAGGTCGACTGGGTCAATGCGGTGCAGCGCACCCAGTCGGGCCACCTGCCCGATCCGGTCGACCCGGCACCCTGCCAGAGCGGGATCGAGGTGTACTTCACGGAGCTGCGCTATGGAGGCGCGAGCTTTGCGATCCTCGAGGATCGCAAGTTCAAGACTGGCCCCGCAGACATCCTCAGCCCCGAGCAACGGGCAGCCGGACGCACGGACCCCGCCGTCGTCGACATCGAGGGCGCCGAACTGCTCGGGCGTCGGCAAGAATCGTTCTTGAAGCGTAACTGCTCAGGCCCTTTTTTGACTATGTGTCTTGTGGCCTGAGATCACGCGCAGCAATGCTTGCGCTGGTTGGGGCCTGGTAGGTTTCGAACGGTTGCTCGTGGCGGGGTCCTGTCTCTGAGCGGGAACCGTTGTGAGC
>JAJEHF010000229.1 GCA_022823865.1 Bryobacterales bacterium | reverse complement strand
GCCGATGACATGCTACTAGGCCGGCCGGCTCTGGTGCCCGGTCACCCCGCTTGCGCCGCCAGGGCCTTCCCACATGCGCATACGCACGCTCCCCGGTGCCAATCCACCCGAGCCAGAGCCCCCATCCTGAGAATTGCTGATTGGGGGCTTACGACGTACGAAGGTAGTGAGAAAGCTGCTATCCTGAAGTCATGAGGCCGCGAGGCGGATGCCGGGCGGGAAATGGCCGGAGACGGCTTCCCGGCGAGTCGCTAACGTGGAGCGATGGCTCGTGCGTTGGCTCAGAACCGTAGGCGGGGATGGTTCGCCACTCTCGCATATAATTCCCCTACAGTGCTCGGTTGGGTCGCCGGACTGCGGAAATGGCTTTCTTGGCACCCATCCGGCCGCACCCTGCCCGCCCGGTAGCCTGCGGGCTGCCGGCGCTCTCTCTCCTCTGGTTTGCCTGTCTCGCTTCCGCCGGCGGCATGGCCGGCCAGGACGGGGGCGCGCCCGAGCCGCGTTTCGAGGTCGATGCCGAGCTCAGGTTCCGCGGAGAGACCCGCAGCGGCAGCGGCGTCAATCCCAAGGGCGTGGATAGCTTCGCCCTGTCGAGGCTGAGGCTCAACCTCGGCCTGCGGCCGGCCAAGCACGTAGGTGTGTTCGTCCAGGCGCAGGACGCGCGAGTCGGGGGCCTTGATCCCGGCGGCAACCACCTGCGCTTCCATAATCTGGGCTTTCGCCAAGCGTACGTGGCCCTCGGGCACGAGTCCGGCCCGGTGACCCTGCGCGCTGGGCGGCAGGAGCTCGATTACTTCGAGGGCCGCTTGATCGGCGCGCGCAACTGGAGCAACACCACGCCTGTTTGGGACGGCGGCAAGCTGACCCTGCGGCTGGGCGAGGACAGCGTCGACGTGTTCGCCGTCGCGCATGTCAAGGTCCGGGAGGGTCCCGATTTTCTGAACACGGAGACGGCCGTGGCCGGAGCGGTCGGCTCCATCCGTTCGTGGGTGGAGGGGCTGAGGATCGAGCCTTTCGTTCTGCTAACGCGGCAGCCCGTCAGCGCCAGCTCGAACGTCGGCGGCCGGCTCCACACGGCGGGCTCGCGCTTCTCGGGGGTCCTGGACGGGGCGTGGGACTACGAGTTCATCCTGATGGGGCAGGGCGGAGACGTCGGTGGCCTCGACAAGCGGGCATGGTCGGGCACGGCCGGGCTGGGCAAGACCTTTGAGCGGCTGCCGTCTCGGCCGAGGGTTGGTTTCGAGTGGAGCCACGGCAGCGGGGACGCGGACCCGCTTGACGGCACGAACTCCACCTTCGAGCCGTTCTTCATATCCCGGCACCGGCACTACGGCGAGCAGGATCTCGTGGGGCTCAGGAATCTGCAGTACCTCAACGGCGGCGTGCGGATGCACCCGCGAGAAGGCCTGGAGATCGAGGTGGAGTACATCTCGCATCGCTTGGCCAGCCGGAACGACGGCCTGTACGCTGCAAGCGGGGCGCTGCAGGCCCGGGCTCCGGAAGGCGGCAGCGGTACGGGATCGGTCGGCTCGGAGCTGGATGCGGTCCTGCGGTACCGCCCGACGGAGCGGGTCCAGCTCGTGGTCGGCGTCTTCCGGTTCTTCGCCGGCCCCTTCGTCGAGCGTCACGTGCCGGGCGGGGAATCGCAGACCTACCTGTACACCAGCCTCGTCATCCGGATCTAGCCCAGACCGCCCCGGGGCCGGTCATCACTTGCCCCCGAGCCCCGCGCCGCAGTGATCCCAGAGCCTGCTGGCTATATCGCCACGAGCATGTCGTCGCGGCCCCTGAAATGGTGGCGCAGCCCGACCGCGTCTCCGCGCCAGATGCCCCGCCCGACGCAATGCCATCACGACTGCCGGCAAGGCTGCGCCGACACGTGCAGTCTGGGGGCTTCAAATCTGACCCGATCATCAACCTCGCGCCGCGTCGAGGAGTCTACCCCGGAAGCGAGGAGACCCGTTCTTCACCCAGCGTCAGGTAGTCGCACCAGTCGCCTTCGACCTTAGGCATGCCGAAATGCCCTTTCCAATAGGCGAGGAAAGACTCGGTCGCATCTCGGTGGCGGTCAGACAAGGTATTCAGCAGCCGCAGGGAGGCTGCGCCGTTGGGCGTTTCAGACGAATGAAGCAAGCGAATGGTGGAGTCGCAGTCGCTTAGCGCCCCAAGTCGCTGTTGGAGGTCTCGCAAGGCCCCGAGCCGCTCGGACAACGATGGGCCGTACTGCTCGGAGAACAGTTCCAAGCAGTAGCGCAGTCGCTTGCTCGCAAGTCGGAATGCGTGCAGTTCCTCCGGCATAGCGCCCGCGACGCAGGCCGCGCGTCCTTGGCCGAAGTACTGCGCCGCTAGGGCGGGCAGGACTGCCCCGGCATTCGCCGCGCAGGACCGCTCAGGCATCCAAGACAAGTGGGTAAACGGCCTTCCGCCCGCTACGGAAGCCGCCGATCCGTCTTGGGCGGGTTCGGGCGCAGGGCTGCTCGCAGCGCTGAGCCACCTCTGCGTGAGGTTCTGCACCCGTTTGCGCTCCAGCCGCTGGCTCATGATCCGCGCCGCCGTCTCGCGCCTTCGTCGCAGGTCGTCCGCGACCAGGCACCCCAGGCCCGAATCCAATTCAGGGATGAGCTCGAGTGCGACATCGAGTTCGCGTACCAGCCGGGCAGCGGAAAGGATCGATTTGACCCGCTTGCGGAAGTCGCCCGCTCGATCCGCGTTTAGCAAGGTGGAAAAGCAGTCCAGCGTGTAGACCAGGCGCCGCGCCGCCACTCGAAGTCCGTGTACGGCGGAGGCGGTTGGGTCGGCGCGCGCCCCTGCCAGTCGCTCCGCCGTCCTTTCGGTGTGGCGCAAGCAGTGCGAATGGACGAAGTCGAGGAAGCCGCTCCGAGACCGCGGAGTCGAATTCTCAGGATCTGCGCCGGAGGCGCGGGTGTCTGTCGCGGCAGGCTGCATCAAGCGAGGGTGGCAACCCGAAAGCCTCAGATCGCGACACCGAGGATGCGCGCCAGTTCCGGGATGTTCGGATTGCCGTAGAACTCGCCGTCAACGTCGAACGTGGGCACCCGGCGCTTGCCGTCGTTGTAGTGCATGACCAGTTCTGCGGCACGATCGTCGTTCTCGATGTCGATCTCCGTGAACTCGATGCTTTGCTCGCGGAGGAATTTCTTGGCCCGCCAGCAGTCCGAGCACCACTGGGTCGAGTACATGCGGATCGCCATACAAGTCCAAGAATAGCATCGGCTTCGCGGGCCCTTAGGCCCAGCGCCCGAGCACAGGGAGCCATCCCTTGCGGGCGAGCAGTTCGACGAAGTTCAGCAGGATCGCCAGTACCAGCAGGGCCGGCCACAGATCCATCCAGCGCTCGATCGCCCGGCCTCCGGTGGCGAAGAGGTCTTCTGGTGCGGGATTCGTGCGACCGCCCGTTGCTGCAGCGATGGTCTGGAGCAAGTCAGCGTCCGAGCCGTACCGGCTCAATTCGGAATTCTCGCGATAGTACGCGGCTTCCGGAAACGCGCGGGACCTCTCGGCGGGCCGGATGCGGAACAATCCGTGGAGTCCTTCCGATGGGAAGCGCGCCTCGAATCCCCCCCCGGTCGGTTTCGGTGTCCCGACACTTCTATAGCCATCCGGGCCCAGCGCGTAGAGATCGGGCAAATCTTCCGGCCTGTCGTCCGAGGACGGGTTGAAGCGCACTACGACCTCATCCGTGCTCGCGTCGTACTCCGTCTGTACGGCTGTGCGCGCTGCCCTCGGCAACAGGTCGCGCAGCGAGTTCGACCAAAACGTGTCGAACCCCTTCCAAGCCACCCAGTTGGTAGCCCAGCGATCCTTGGCGTCGGATGTGAACACGGCCGAGCGTCCGAGGCCGTACTGCCAGCGCGCGAACAACGGGTCATCGTCCGCGGCGTGCAGGATCGTGTCGGCCGCCGGCTTGACCTCGAACTTGACCCAGCCCAGCAGCGGCCCCGGCTCGGCCAGATCCAAGCCCTCGAGGATCTCGAAGTCTCGCTCGGCGAACGGCACGAATTCCCGCTCGGTGACGGACGTGCCGGTGTGTTCCATCACGTCTTTGAGCACGATCTGCTCGAGTGCTGAGATATCGATCAGGAAGTAGGATTGCCCCTCGGCGCTTCGGGCCACCCGCTCGAGGTACGAGCGATTGACGTCTTGGCCCAAGCCGATCGTCGAGATCGTTACCTCGTTGGCGGCGGCTTCGCGCGCAAGCGCGATGCTGTCACCTTCCTCGGATATTCCGTCCGTCAGCAGCAGGATGTGCTTGTAGACGGCCTCCTGCGGCCGGATGAGCCTGTACGCCTCGCCCAGGGCCGGTGCGATCTGGGTGCCGCCGTCCGCCACGATTCCGCTGATCAGCCGCTGGGTCTCGGCTGGCGTTTCGTTCCGTTTCAGGGGCGCGGCCCATTCGAACGAATTGTCGAACGCCAGCACTCCGACGCTGTCGATGGCTCGCAGGTTCTCTACCACGCCCAGGGCTGACTGCCGCGCGAGCTGCATCTTCTTGCCCTCCATCGAGGAGGACTTGTCCACGACCAAGACCACGGCCGTTCCCTCCGGCGTGCGTGGCGGGGCTAGGATTGCCGGCAGCATCGATTGCAATTCGTCCTGTTCCTCGTGGGTTCGCTCGCGATAGAGGTTCTTCTCGCCGGCGATGAGGAGGAAGCCGCCACCGCCGCGCACAAATTCCGCAAGCCGCTCCTTGACAGCCTCCGGCCATGCTTCGAAATCCTCGTTTGAGCAGATCACCAGGTCGTAGTCAAGGCTCTCTGCGTCGCGCACCGCAGCGGCCGGCGCGCGCTCGAGCTGGAATCCCGATCCCACCAAGACGCCAGCCAGGGGCGCGTTCTGCTGGTCGGAGTCGGAGGAAATCAGGAGCGCGCGCGGCTCGTGGATGGATACCGCGCCGGCGAAGCGCACTTGCTCCTCGGCAGCGGTCGTGAGCTTGCCCTCCACCAACGTCGCTCCCGGGCTTTCGAGCTTGGCCCTTGCCACGACGGCGCTCGTGCCGGCTTGAAGCGCGACTCGCTCGCTTCCGATCAATTGCCCGTCCGCGCGCAGTTCGAGGCTGGCGCGCACGGGCTCGGGGCTCTCGATCTCGAACTCGATCGGGAAGCTCTCGCCGACATACGCCTGCGAGGGCATGCGCATGCCCGCCAGGCGGAGCCTCGGTTCGGCCCGCCCGGCCAGCGCGTAGGTGTCGACCGGCACGTTGCGGCTCCAGGCCTGGTAAACCGCGCGCTCGACCGCTCCCTCGCTGGCGTGGCCGTCGCTGACCAACACCAGGCGCGGCACGCGGTCGGCCGGCAGCGCGCCCAGAGCATTGCGCAGCGCTGCCTCTAGGTTTGTCGAGCGGCTGGCCTCGCTGTCGCGCAGCTGCCGCACGGGCAGCTTGCCGAATTCGAGCTCTCGCAGCGTATGTCCCCGGCCCGCCGCCCGCGCTCGCTGCAGGAATGCCTCCTGCTGGCCGCGCTGCTCTTCCGGGATGCTGGCTGAAGCGTCGCTTAGGATCGCGACGGCAGCATAGGTCTCCGCTATGCGCCATTGCGGCCTGCACAGCGCCACGCACACCGCTGCCAACGCCAGCGCTTTCAGCAACAGGCCTAGCCGCCTCGGGGAGTGCGCCCACTCGCGGGCGGCCCACGCCAGCAGCGGAATCAACAGCAGCAGCGGCCAGGCGGTTTCCAGCGTCACAGCCCGCCCTCCTGTGCCTGTTGCGACGCGGCCTGAACCGCCTCAGCGGTCAGGCGCCGCCCCCGTCCGAAGCGGATCCAGTCGTATAGCAGGACCAGTGCCCCAAGGGCCGCGAGCCATGGCCAAAGCACCCACGATTCGCCCATGCCGGCCAGGCCCGACGGCACACCCCGCAACACCGATTCGGGGGCGTCCCAGCTGCTGCTCGGGATCTGCGGCTGCTGCAAGACGAGGGTCAGGTCGTGGTCGGCGGTCGTCACGCGATAGGTGTCCCGCTGGTCGGCGTAGAAGCGAACCTTCCCGTCGGAGAGCACCCACGGGACGTCGGCTCCGCTAGCCGTGCGGACGGAGATCTGGTGCGGGGCGGAGTTCGGCGCTTCGATCATCACCGCGCCGGGACCTCGGGCGGCGACCGCCTCCGCGCGGAATGCCGCAGAGTCCAGCCACGAGACCGCGTTCGCGAAAAGCATCGGCGCCGACAAGCGGTCGCGCACGGAAGCGTCCGTCAGATCGAAGCCGAAGGCTATCAGTCTCTCGTCGTCGTCGGACCGGGCGACGATGACGGGTCCGTCAGCCGTGCTGGCAATGACGTCGTCGCCGGGGCGAGGCGCGAATACACGGACGCGGTCCGGAATCAGGTCGGGGTCGCGGATTCCCATGGCAAGCTGGTGCGAGGCCGACCACTCCGACACCGGACTCCTGCGCGCCGACGCCGCCCCTGCGATCGGCGAGGGCGTGCCCGGGGGGGCGAGGTAGATGGCGCGGCGCGATGACCCGCTTCCGCCGCCGCGGGCCCAGACGTGGATGGCATCGGGGGCCAGATCCTCCGGAGACTGCGCATAGCCGGCCTCGATGCGGGCGCCCGCCGCGAGCAGCGGCCCGAACTCCCGTTCCGATGCTCCGTGGATCTGGACGCGAGTGCGGTCGGGGGCGGGAATCGCCACGGTCGCGACGTTGTTCTGCGAGTAGGCATCGTCCGCGGCGAGTTGCGCCCGCAGCCTGCCGGGGTGCTGGCTTCTGAGAGTGAACTGCAGGCTCGCGTCCCCGCCCTCGGCGATGGCAAGGCTGCGATGGCCCAGAGGCCTGTCATTAAAGAAGAAGTCGATGCGCGCGGTAGCGGTTTCGGAGCCGTAATTCCGCGCCTCGAGCGCAACGTCCCACTTGCCTCGCTCCGCGAGGTCGGCGGAGGCCTCCAGCGAGAGGATCCCCAGCGCGTCGCTAGGAGCCTCTGTCTGCAGGTAGCGGACGCGCGGCAGCACCCCCGCGCGAGCCGGCTGTCCGTCGAATCGCCCCGCGCCTACGTAGACCGTCTCTCCCGCTGCTGGATGGTCTGCCAGCGGTTCGCCGCCCGAATTGAGCGCAAGCCGGAGCGTGCCGTCGGCTAGGTCGAATGCGGCGCCGATGTCAAGCGGAGTCAAGCTGGGCTCGGCTGCGGAGACGCTCTCGCGCAGCAGCTGGCGGTCTCGCGTGAACGGGACCCGGACCATGGGCGAGCCGTCCGCTTCGATCAGCATTACCTGATCGCCGGCGGGCAGCGAGCCGATATAGGCCAGGGCCAGGGCCTTGGCCTGGTCCATCAGGTTGACGCCGTTGCTGTCCGCCAGCGCCATCGAGGCCGAAGTGTCCAGGACCAGCACGCGGCGTTGTGCCCCGGCATCGGAGGTGCCGGGCCGGGGATCCGCGATAGCGAGCAGCAGCAACCCAAGCGCGATCAGCTGCAGGATCAGGGATAGCGGATGCTGGATGCGCTTGTGGCGCTGCCGCGTCGCCGGAGCGGGCCGCTTCGGCCAGAAGCGCAGCGTCGACACGAGGATCCTGCGGCGCGAACGGTCGTAGAAGTACAGGGCGACGAGCAGGCCGGCGATGGGCGCGAAGATCCCGAGCAGCTGCGCCAGGGCAAGGTTGAGCAGTCCCATGGCCTATTGCGGTCCCATCGCTTGGCGAGTGGCGGGCAGTTCCTGGAACAGCACGCCCTCGATCGGCTCGGCAGTGGAGAGGTGCAGGTATTGCGCGCCGGATCGCTTGGCATGTCGCTCGAGGGAGCGGCAATACTCGTCGTATGAGTCGCGATACTCGCGAGCCGAGCTGTCGTCAAGGCTGACCTGCAGCACCGAGTCCGTCTCCGCGTCGAAGAGTTCCAGCTCGCCGCGCCAAGGAGGCTCGCGATCGCTCGGCGAGGCGATCTGCAGCAAGTGAACCTCGTGGCCTTCGTTGACCAAGTGCTCCAGCGGCAGATTGTCTCCGGCGTCGTTCAAGAAGTCGCTCAGCACGAATGTGATCCCTGGAACGGGAAACTTCATCAGGTAGTCCCGCACCGGGCGCTGGAAGGCCGTGCCGCCGCCGGTTTCGAGGCCCGAGATGTATTCCGCCGCCTGGCCGTAGCGGAGCCTTCCCCCATGCGCTCGAAACGAATCCGAGAGTGTGTCGGAGAAGGGTTGCAGCACGATGGTCTCGAGGCGGACCAAGCCGACGTAGCACAGCGAAGCGGCCAAGCGGCACGCATAGGCGAACTTGGAATCCGAGGCATCTTCTCCGCCGACCGCCATCGACTCGCTCGTGTCGATCAGTATGCGCACGGGAATCCGCGGCTCGGACCGGAAGAGCTTCAGGAACATGCGCTCCAGACGCATGTAGGCTCTCCAGTTGACGGCCCGCAGGTCGTCGCCCCGCTGGAAGTTGCGGTGATCCAGGAATTCGTGTCCGACGCCGGGGTAGCGGGAGACGATGTCACCGCCGATCCGCCCTTGGAAGGACTGCGTCCAGCGGATCGTGAGCCGCTCGAGCCGCTCCAGCGCCTCCGCGCTGAGCAGTGTCGCCGGAGCGTGCATTGCTTCAGCGTAACAACAGCCCGGCTCAGCAGAGGCGAATCGCGGCGCGACGATCGGGCCGCTGCCGCCGGGAACCACCGAGCATAGGTCGCGCACACCAAGCCGGCAGGGTTTCCTTTCCCACCAAGTAGGCGCGCTGCCCCGTGCCGCCCTTCGGAAGCCCCCGTGATAGCCTGAGGTGTCTCGGCGATGAAGATCCGCCACATGCTCGCGACCGGATCGCCGACGGTTTCCTTCGAGTTCTTTCCGCCCAAGGAAGAGCAAGGGTTCACCCAGCTCTTCGAGACGATTGACGCCCTCCGGCCGCTCGGCCCCAGCTACGTCTCGGTGACATACGGCGCCGGTGGAACCACCCGCCACAAGACCGTCGAGCTGGTCAAGCGCATCAAGCGCGACGCGGGCATCGAAGCGATGGCCCACATCACCTGTGTGGGAGCGACGCGCGAGCACATCGCGGGCGTGCTCGACTCGCTGGAGGCCGACGGGATCGAGAACGTCCTGCCGCTGCGGGGTGATCCGCCCATAGGCTCCGACAGCTTCGAGCCGGTCCCGGGCGGATTTCGCTACGCCAACGAACTGGTCGGCTTCATCCGCCAGCGCTACAGCTTCTGCCTAGGTGCCGCATGCTACCCGGAGACCCATCCGGAGGCTGCTAGCCCAGAGGACGATCTTGCGAATCTCAAGCGCAAGGTCGATGCCGGGGCTGACTTCCTGATCACCCAGCTCTTTTTCGATAACGCCGACTTCCTCAGGTTTCGCGACCGCGCCGTTGGGGCGGGAATCGCGGTGCCCGTGCTGGCGGGCATCATGCCCGTGCGGAGCCTCCGCCAGACCCAGCGCTTTGCCACGATGTGCGGTGCGCGCATCCCGGCCGAGTTGCTGGCCCGACTCGAAGCCGTGCAGGCGAGCCCCGCTGAAGTCCGGGCGGTCGGCATCGACCACGCCACCGCCCAGTGCGCGCACTTACTCGCCGAGGGCGTCGCCGGGCTGCATTTCTACACGCTGAACCACTCTACGGCCACCCAGGCCATCTACCGCAGGATCCGCGACCAGCTGGGCCGCTGAGAGCCCGGCCGGGCTGCCTACGCTTCGGGGTATTGCATCGTTAGCGGGTCGGGAAGCGGAATCGCCCGGATGCCGGCATCGCCGGCCAGCTTCTCGAAACTGAATTCCGGCTTGTCCGGGTTGCCCTGCAGCATGGCCTCGCGGTCACCAACGGCCAGCACCACCAACTTGTCCGGATGCAGGTGCTGTTGGGCGGCCTCCAGCACGTCGTTGACGCTGACGTCGCCGACGCGCTCGCGATACGTCTTCCAATAGTCCTTCTTCTGCCCGGTGAACTCGTCGTTCGCAAAAGTCCCGGCGACCTGGCCAGCGGTGGCGAAGAATCGCGGAAAGATCTCGATCTGGTAGTTCTTGGCCGTGTCCAGCTCCCTGGCCGTGATCTTGTCGTTCTGCATGCGCTCGATTTCTTCGACCACGATCGCCGCCGCCTGCGCGCACGTGGCATTGCGCGACTGGAAGCCGGCCGAGAAAGTGCCCGGGTAGTAGGTGCCTGGCTGGAAGCGCGAATAGGCGCTGTATGCCAAGCCCTCGTCCGAACGGACGCGCACCATGATGCGGGACGTGAAGCCGCCCCCGCCTAGGACGGAATTCATGATCCGCACCTTGAAGGCATCAGGGTCGAAGCGGTGTATCCCTATGTGTCCAAGGACCACGTGGGACTGGTTCACGTCCCGGCTGGTCTTGTCGATCATGTAGACGCCGGGCTGCGGCTCGTGCGACGGGGCCGGGATCTCGGCCGGTTCGGCCGGGCCCGCCGGCCAGCCGTCCGCCAGGGCCTCGTTGAGCCGCCGGATCATGTCTTGGGTGTCGAAATCGCCGGACACCGAGAAGAACATCCGCCGCGGGTCGAAGCTGCGGGCGTGGAACTCCTGCATGGCTTCCCGCGAGATCGACTCGACGGATGCTTGCGTTGATTGGATGGTGGTGAAGTGGTCCCCGAACGTGAGCCGGCGAAACTCGCGCGACTGGATCCGGTCCAACCTGTCGTTGCGGCGCGCCAGGCCCTGCAGGGTCTGAGCACGGGCGATCTCAAGCCGATCCGCCTCGAAAGCGGGGCGCTTGAGCATGTCGAAGAACAGTTCCAGAGAGCGGTCGAGGTTCTGCTTCAAGCAATTGACCGAACCGCCGCCGGACGTCGCCCCGATGCTCGCGCCGATGCGCGTCGCGAGAAAGGCCGCTTCCTCGTCGAAGTCCTGAGCGCTGAGGTTGGTGGTGCCGCCCGAGCGCATCTGGCTGCCGGTGAATCCGGCCAGGCCGGCGCTCTCGGCCGGCACTTGGTAAGCGCCCGCGCGCAGCGTGAGCCCGATCGACACCAGCGGCAGCTGGTGGTCTTCCACCAAGTACGCGACCGCCCCCGAATCGAGCTCGTGGCGGGACTCGGACGGGTCGGGTGGGTCGTACGAGAGCTTGGGGAATGCCAGGTCACGGGGATGCTCCGGCAGGCCGTCTTGGGCTTGTGCCAGCGTCGCCAGAGCGCCGCCTGCGGCCGTCTTGAACCAGTCCCGTCGCTTCATGGCCGACCTCCTTGCGGGCCGCGCCCGCGCCCGCCACGTCTGCCTCCGGGCGGGCCTGTGCCCTCCTTGGTGTAGTACAGGGCTACCGTGCGGTTCGTCTCGGTGAAGTACTTCTTGGCGACGCGCTGGATATCCTCCGGAGTCACGGCTTGGATGCGGTCCGAGAAGACGTTGATGTTTTCCCACTCGCCCAATGCTTCGTAAACCAGCAGTTGCATCATCAGTCCGAACTTCGATTCCAGCTTGCGGAAGTCTCCGGCAAGCTGCTGGTTCTTGACTTTCTGCAACTCGCGCTCGCCCACGGGTTCGGCGGCGATGCGGTCCAGCTCTTCCAGCAGCGCCTTTTCCACGTCTTCGGGCGTCGAGCCGGGAGCGGCGACTCCCGAGATCTGGAACGAACCGTCGTACTTGCGCCCGTCGACTCCCGCCCCGGCTTGCACGGCAACCTGCTTCTCCAGGACAAGGGACTTGTAGAGCCGTCCCGTGCGGCCGTTGAGCAGCGAAGACAGCACGATCAATGCGGGCTCGTCGACGTGGGCGTCAGGGACCGTGTGGAAGCGGATGCTGGCCTGCGGGCGCGTCTCGGCCTGTCCGCTGAGGCGCTGCTCGGCCTGTTGCTCGACCTCGCGCGTGCGCACGGCCCCTGGCTCGCGCTCGTTGCGCTGCAGCCGCCCGAAGTACTTCTTTGCCAAGGCTTTAACCTGGTCGACTTCGAAGTCGCCAACCAGCGCCGCTACCAAGTTGTTCGGCGCATAGTACGTCTCGAAGTACTCCATGGCCTCGTCGCGGGTGATGGAATTCAGGTCCGAGGGCCAGCCGATCACCGGCCAGCTATATGGCGAGGCCTGCCAGAACATGGACTCGAGTTGCTCGTTAAGCTTGCCGGTCGGCGTGGAGTCAACCCGCAGCCGTCGTTCTTCCTTGACCACGTCGCGCTCGGCATAGAACTGACGGAAGACAGGCTTTGCCAGCCGGTCGGACTCCATCCAAAACCACAGCTCGAGCTTGTTGGACGGCACGTTGATGAAGTAGATCGTGTAGTCGTTGCTGGTGCCCGCGTTTATTCCCGAACCGCCGTTGAGGGTGTAGATCTGGGAGAACTCGTCCTTGACGGCCAAGGCCTGCTGCTCGGCGATGAGCTGGCCGAATCGTTCCAAGAGCTGGCTGTGCTCGGGACTGCGGGCGGCCGGGTCTTCAGCGTCCGCGATGAGTCCGCGCCGCTGCTTCTCGAGCAACTTGGCCCGTTCGGCTTCCATCTGGGCGTACAGCCCGTCGAGTTCGTCCATGATTTCGAGGTCGCGCTCGAGGTCCTTGGTGCCGATGGCATGGCTGCCTTTGAACATCATGTGCTCGAACAAGTGCGCTACGCCCGTTACCCCGGGCCTCTCGTTCACGGATCCGAATTTCGAGATCCAGCCGGCGGCGACGTTAGGATCGCCCTCTCGCGGCAGCAACAGGAACGTCAAGCCGTTGTCGAGGGTGAATTCCTCGACTTCGACGCGCTGCGCTGCCAGCGGGGCAGTCAACGCAAACAGCAGCGCGAGGAATCGCAAACCCAGATTCTGCATAGCCTTCTGTTGAGTATGACGTAAGCGCCTGCGGCGGCGTATCGCCGCCGCTAGGAATTCGCTACGGGCGTGGTGATATCCTTGCGCCGGAATGGATTGGAAACGCGTCAAGCGCGCGGTTGCCAGCTTGGCGCCGGGCATCTTCATTATCGGCTACGTCGTGGGCACGGGCAGCGTCACGACGATGAGCTCGGCCGGGGCCAGCTATGGCATGTCGCTGACGTGGACGCTGGCGCTGGCCTCGGTTTTCACGCACCTGATGATCGTCGGCATCAGCCGGCTCACGATCCTGTCGGGCCATACCCTGCTGTATCTGTTCCGGCACAACTTCGGCACGCCCGTCACCGTGTTGATGATTCTCTCGCTCGTGGCCACGCAGCTCACGTCCATCATCGGCGTGATGGCCATCGTGGTCGATGTCTTCAGCGAGTGGTGCTCCTCGGCCCTGGGCATCGCGGCCGACCCCTTGCTGGCGGCCATCCTGTTCACCGCGTTCCTGCTCGGCCTGTACTGGGTCGGTCGCCACGGCTTTTTCCTCAAGGTCTTGGCTGCGCTGGTGGGCGTGATGGGCTTGGCGTTCTTCTTCACCGCCGCGCTGGTCTTGCCCGGGGCCGAAGAACTGGCCTCCGGCTTGGTGCCCAGCATTCCCACTTCCGGCAATCCGCGCTTGCTGATAGCGGGGATGGTAGGCACGACCATGGCGTCGGTCGTGCTCTTCACCCGCAGCGTGCTGGTGAAGGAAGAGGGCTGGAGCGCGAGCGACCTGCCGGTGGTGAACCGGGACTCCGGGTTCTCGATGACGATGCTGTTCTTCATCAACGCCGCCATCATGGCCTGCGCCGCGGGGACTCTGCACCGCCAGGGCATGGAGATCGACGCAGCGATCGATATGGTCAAGACCTTGGAGCCGCTCGCCGGCGGCCTGGCAACGGGCGGCTTCGTGATCGGCATCATCGCGGCGGGCCTGTCGTCGCTGTTTCCGAACTACCTGCTGGGGCCGTGGATGGCCTCCGACTTCCTCGGCTTGCCCCGCAAGATGGGCGGTGCCGCCTTCCGGGCGATGGTGGTCGGAGCGGCGCTGTTCGGACTGGTCGTGCCGGTGCTGGGGGGCAGGCCCGTGCAGATCATGATCGCCTCGCAGGCCGTTAGCCCGGTCGCGATGCCGCTGCTGGCGCTGTTTGTCTTGCTGCTGCTGAACAAGAAAGTGGTTTGCGGGCCTGACCGCCCCTCGCTCGCCCTCAATGTGGGCCTGGGCGTCACGGTGCTGTTCTCGTTCTACATGTGCTTCGTGGCCCTTTCGGGATTCTTCGGAGGGTAAAGTCCAGGGCTGTCATTTGCCTGTGGCGCAAGCTGTGCGAATCTGCTGGCAGGTCAGTGCAGTGTTGATCAGGCTCTGATTGATGGGCTAGCTGGCACCCCGCATCACCACTTTGTAATCGGCACTGGCGTAATCGGCGAGCGTTCGCTCGCCCGTCCGCCCTCCATCACGCGTCGTCACCTTCGGTGCCAACGTGTCCTTGAGCAGGTCGCCCTGATTCGGCTTCCTCTGATATTTCAGATGACGGCTTTGAGGCGTCTGGCAAGTGCGTCGAAATCCTCGCGACACCTCTGCCGGATCTTGGGGATGTGGCGTGTGGCTTCCTCGCCTAGCGTCTTGCGCCCACCGCCCGGTTCGTCTGCTACGCCGCGTTGTTTGGCAAGGATGTCAAAGTAGGTTTCTTTGACGTGAATCTCCGCTCGAACGTCTGCCCAACTCCATTTCGCTGGCAGGTCGAGACCCGCAAGTGCCCATGTTTCGATCTCCTCCCAGGCGCATGCGGCGACAAAAGTGCGTTCCTGCCCAAACTCGTATTCGATTCGGTCGAGGCTCTGCCGTCGGCCCTCGACTCCGTCACGGTCGACACACAGAATGAAGATCGAGGTCGACCAGTCGTAAAGGTCAATGACCTCTTGGATGCGCTTGGACTTAAGTGCCTCAGAGACGCCGCCGAGCGATGGATCCCAGCAGATCTCAACATGTGCTCTTGGTTTGCCTAGATTCTTGAACAGTCGCCTGAACAAGGGTTCGAGAATGTAATGGTCCTTGCGAGGGTCCTCAGGTATGACGAGAACCGTCATTCGGGATGCTCCGGGTCGTTTCCGTTCCCTTCGGCAAATGCGAGCGCGGTTTCCATCCAACGACCGGACAGAAGCCGACCCAATCCTTGCGTCTTCCGCAACTCTCGGGCCTTGGGCAGCTCGGCAACAGGACGGATGATGGCCTCGTTCGTATCCTCCAAGCGACAGACGACAGATGTGCTCTCGAACGTCGAGTCTCCCACCAAGGACAGCATCTCCGGAGAATGTGTCGTGGCAACCACCTGCTTGGTTCCGTCCGAGGTTACCCGTTCAATCAGTTCGACCAATAGATGGAGGCGCGAGGAATGAAGGCCGTTTTCGATCTCCTCAAAGAAATAGATCAATGCTGAATCGTTCCCGAGCAGAGCGGCTAGGAGGGCCAAGAATCTTAGTGTGCCGTCAGAAGCACAATTGGCGGACACCTTTGCCCCGTTCGCTTCGCAGATGACGAGATGGATTCTTCCGGATGGATCGTCAGGGAACTCGAAGTCCTTCACATCCATCGGCGTCAACTCGCGAAGCCAACTCGTCAGAATCGCCTTGCGCTTCTGATCGGTGCAGATTTTTCGTAACACAACCGGAAGGTACTCACCGTTGTCGCCCAAAGTTGTCTGGCCCGGAAACGCCGGTTCCCGCATATGGTCGGGCTTGAAGTCGAAGAAACGCATCGAGTTGAGCCGCCTGGCAACACCGGTTGCCCCTTGTGATCGGCGATCAGCTTGGCTGTAGATTGCGAGCACGTCGGCAAGCGGCCCGGCAGCATGCCCTATGTCCCTCAATATCGACGGGACTAGACACAGTGCAGGCTTCGAACGGTTCAGTAGTGTATTCGGCTCGTCAAATATTTTTGTCGTATAGATTTCTTCTGAATCACTCCACAACTCTTCGTCCGCAATTGATAGCCCGCCGCTGGAGTCTTCCGGACAGACATCGATACGGTATCTGATGTTGTCGCCCAACTCCAAGTAACTCAACGCTTGACGGTCGGACTTCATCTCAACTTCCAGAGAAAACCGGTCCAATTCCGAAATCTCCGCGCCCGCCTGGAACCGAACCATCTCGTTGGTCGCCCCTCGGATCGGCTTCCAGCCGGCCTCGTGCTTTCCTCCCGCGATCTCCGCGAGCGAATAGCCACGGCCGACGCCATGCAGGAAGCGGAAGGCGTCGCGGATGTTGCTTTTTCCGCTAGCGTTGGCACCGACAATCACGGTGAACGGGCCGACGTGCAGCGTCTCGTCGACGAAGTTCTTGAAATCCTTCAGCCGAAGAGACGTAATCACGTTGCCTCCAAAAGGGACAGAGCCGACGGACAAGGCGCGGCAACGATTAGCGAGTGTCGGTGGCTCTGCATTTTAGTTTGGATTAGCCAAGAGCCGCGGACGACGAGGCTCGCTCAGCCTCTAGGAGCGGTTCGAGCCTTTCAGGTGCTTGGGGCAACCAGTGCAGCTGCAGTCTATAAGCTCATTCAAGATACAGCACAGACTCAGACCAACGGCAAACGTCTCGTGCGATCCGACTCATGCGCCGCCCGATTTGGGCAACGGTGGCACACTGTCCGCTGGATCGTTCCAACACGTATGTTGGGCGGGAAGGGGCTGGAGAGCGGCAGGGTGTCAGCGGGATGGGACCACGAGATGCCTCTGCGTCGCCACGGCCTAGCGAGGCGCGCCTGAGAACAACTAGCCGGGATCCCGAATCCTACATCGAACGCCTAGGCAGCATCGATAGCGAGACCGGCGATTGCGGGTCTGGTTAGGATTTCAATGGAATGAGCCGACGCGCAATCCACCGCCAATCCCCAGCTTCGTGGCGGGCGGACGGTATCGCCGGGTGCCTTGGCTTGGCCGCTAGCGGTCACGGTCGGATGGAGTGGTGCGGGCCGTGAGGGCGCGGAGTTGCTCCTCTAGGGCCTGCGCTCGTTCGTTCGCCGCACTGGCCTCCTGCTTTGCCGCGGTTTCCCGCTGCCTCGCCGCACTGGCCTCCTGCTTTGCCGCGCTGGCCTCCTGCTGGGCTGCCCGCGCATCTCGCTCCGCGATCCGCCGCCGCCGCTCGGCTTCTTCCGGCGCACCGTCGGTCTCTTCCCCGCTGCGCGGATCCCGGAACACCAGCACCGTCGCCCGGGCCTGCCTCTGGCTGCGCAGTTCCAGCCCCAGCACCCGGCTCCGGAACCACCGCTCCTGGCCGCTGCTCGCCACCGGCTGCA
>JAJEHF010000145.1 GCA_022823865.1 Bryobacterales bacterium | reverse complement strand
TGGCCCAGATTTTGCGCTGCGTGGGGGCGCGGCTGCCGCTGGTGATCCGCCAGTGCGGTCGGCCGGCCCGGGAGGCGCAGCCGGAGGTGAGCCAGGCAGCCTGACGCTGTTTGCGCAATCAAATCGCTGCCGAATCCGGGCGTTGTAGTGCCACGCCCGATTTCTGCCTACCCTAAGCTATTGCAATAGCTTGGTTTAGCGAAACGCGAAAATCAAACTGTCGAAGATGAGTCAGACTACCGCAGATTGCGGCGTGCGAACCTGCCTAGCACCCGCATGCCCCGGTTTGAAGCCAAGGCTGCTGCGAAGCACCCGACCAAAGCGGTCTACGAGACGGATCTTCCTCTTCGGCCCCAACAGATATCGGGGTCCTGTTCAGGCTCGCCCGGGGGCCGAACCGCCAGACTTGGCGGGAGGGCAGCTACGCTTGAGAACAGCTGGCCGATGGGTTTGGCGTACATTTCAAAACCATGCAAATCAAAAATAGTAATTTATATTTGCATGGAAAATATAGGAATATCCTTGAATATCATAACAGAAACAACTAAGATAGAGCTATGATTCGACGCAGGGCCGGCCAAGCGGTTGTGCAGGCGCTCCGTCGACAGGCGGCGGTCACCCTGTTAGGCGCGCGACAGGTCGGCAAGACAACCCTCGCGCTGGAGATCGCTGAAGGCCGCGCATCCGAGTATCTCGACCTAGAGTCTCGGACGGATCGTCAGAAGCTATCCGACCCGGCTCTCTTTCTCGGCCAGTTGGGGGACCGCCTCGTAATCTTGGACGAGATTCATCGCACGCCGGAGATATTCAGAGATCTCCGCAGCCTGATCGACGCTGGTCGTCGGCGGGGACAGCGAACGGGACGCTTCCTTATTCTCGGGTCGGCATCGATGGCACTCCTGAAGCAGTCCAGCGAGAGCTTGGCCGGGAGGATCGAATACGTCAGCCTGAATCCCTTCGATGTCCTCGAAGTAGCGCCAGACGAATCTAGCCTGGGGTTGCTCTGGACCCGAGGGGGGTTCCCGGACAGCTTCCTGTCCGAGAGCGACGACGACAGCGCCTCCTTCCGCCGGAATCTCGTCCGGACATACATCGAACACGAGATCCCGCAGATGGGAGGCCGAGTCTCCGCGGAAACAGCGGAGAACTTGTGGACCATGCTGTGCCACAGCCAGGGCGCTTTGTCGAATGCTGCGAAGCTGGCGGCCGGACTCTCCGTCAGCGCCCCGACTGTCACGAGCTACGTTAGCCTGCTAGCCGACTTGTTTGTGGTCCGCCGGCTGCAGCCCTACTTTGTCAACGTCAAGAAGCGTCTGGTCAAGTCTCCAAAGATCTATGTCAGGGATAGCGGGCTGGTTCATTCCCTGCTAGGCATCGAGGGCTACCGAGCGTTGCTTGGTCATCCGGTCGTCGGAGCGAGCTGGGAGGGATTCGTCATCGAGAACCTGCTTTCGGTCGCTCGTCCGGGCACCGGAGCCTATTTCTATCGCACCTCGACGGGGGCGGAGATAGATTTGGTTCTGGAAATCCCCGGCAGGGCCGGAGTGTGGGCGATCGAGATCAAGCGAGGCCTGTCGGTCTCGCTGAGCAAGGGCTTCCACAGCGCGTTGGAGGACCTGCGGCCGGAAAAGACCTTCGTGGTGTATTCCGGTGAGGCGCGCTATCCGATTTCGAGAGAAACCGAGGTAATCGGCTTGCGCCAGATGGCGCAGTTGCTGCAATCGACTTGACCGGAAAAAGCCAACGGCCCGTCGATTCTCGCCCCATTTGGTTGCCCCCACTCTGACGGTTGGTCATCAACACGACCGTTCTGCCGATTCCCCGCAGTTGGTCCGGTTCATCTCGAACAACGGCGCTGACAGGGCAGAGCCAGTGCGGCTGCTGGTTTCTGCGGCCGCGAGGCTGGCATTCCTGCTTCCGGAAACCGCGAGTGGGGGACCTGTTCGGATCCGTGACGGCGAATGTCGGGCCGAAGATTCGCTCCGTACTCGACGAGGGCGGTAGCGAGACGGGCCGGAAGGTGAGTCCTGAGCGAATCAACGCCTTGCACATCGAGCGAGACAAGTTCGATGGCGAGCCGAGCCGCACGCTTGCCATTCGACGTACGATTCTGTTGCCTCGCGCCCCAAGTTCGCGGATGGCGGTAATGTAGGGGATCCCGCACAGGGATTCCTTTGGGAGCTGTGAACACCTTCGCCGTCGTCATCCTGGTCGCCCTCGTCGGCGAGTACTTGCTGGGCGCGGTCTCGGGAATGCTCAGCTCCCGCTCGTTCGCCCCCAAGGTGCCAGCCGAGCTCGCCGGCGTGTTCGACGACGAGAAGTACGCCCGGGCGCGGCGCTACAGCGCGACACGCGCCCGGTTCGGCCTCGTCCGCGGGGCGCTTGGTCTCGCGGCGACACTCACCTTCTGGTTCGCCGGTGGCTTCGCTTGGCTCGATACCGCGGTTCGCGGACTCGGCAAGGGCCCGGTAGTCACCGGCCTCGTCTTCATTGGCGCCCTGCTGCTCGCCAAGACCCTCATCCAGCTCCCGTTCGGGGCGTGGTCGACGTTCGTGATCGAGGGCCGTTATGGGTTCAACCGCACCACGGCGGGAACGTTCGGCGCCGACCTGTTGAAAGGCACGGCCCTCACCATCCTTCTCGGCGGGCCGCTGCTCGCCGTCATCCTCGCATTTTTCGAGGCGGTCGGGCCGTTGGCTTGGATTTGGTGCTGGATCGCGGTAACCGCCTTCATGCTCGCCGTGCAGTTCATCGGCCCGACGTGGATCATGCCTCTGTTCAATACCTTCACTCCGCTCGATGACGGGGAGCTGCACGACGCCATCCTGGGATACGCCCGCTCGGCGGGCTTCCCGCTCGAGGGCATCTTCGTGGTCGACGGCTCACGCAGGTCGTCAAAGCCGAACGCTTTCTTCACGGGCTTCGGCAAGCACAAGCGCATCGGGCTGTTCGACACCCTCGCCGAGGAGTACAGCGTTCCCGAGGTGGTGGCGGTGGTGGCCCACGAGATCGGCCACTACAAGAAGCGCCACGTTTGGTCGAACATGGCGCTGTCGATCGGCCACATAGGGGCGATGCTGTGGATCCTCTCGCTCTTCCTCGGGCGGGAGGGCCTTTACGCGGCGTTCCATGTCACCGAATCGTCGGTCTATGCCGGGCTCGTTTTCTTCAGTCTCCTTTTCAGGCCCGTCGAGTTGGTCCTGTCAGTCCTCATGAACGTCTTCTCGCGGCGGCACGAGTTCGAGGCTGACCGTTTCGCAGCAGAGACTACCGGCAGCGGCGCGCCTCTGGTCGCCGCCCTGAAGAAGCTGGTGGCCGACAGCTTTAGCAACCCAACACCGCACCCGATGGACGTCTTCCTGCACTACTCGCACCCGCCGGTACTCCAGCGCATCGGCGCCCTTCTGCGGCTGTCGGCGGGATCAGCGTCTCCGTCGGCGTAAGTTCGCAAAGGTTCAGAATCCGGACCGCGTCGCCACGCCGCGAGACCTTCCACAACCCGGACGCGGCCCCTCTCGCTGCCGCCATTGACAGGCGCGAGGGTTTCGCCGCGTGGGATCTGTCCGCGAATCCCAGCTTCTCTCCATCCATGAAGAATGCGCTGAAGGAGCGCAAACGGCACCGTCTGCCGGATCCCGCGCGTTGACCGCCGGATCGGCCCGGTTGCGCGTTCCGCTAGAATTTGCAGGAGCTGTAGACACCGCCCAGGGAGGAGAGTCATGCGATTCGCCAGCGTTGCCGTTCCCGCCGTAGCTGCGTTCACCGTCCTAGTCTCGGGTGCCGCTGCGCCCGCCGCCGGCCAGTCGTGGATCCCGCCGTCGACCGATGAGCGCTGTCCCAGCCGGTGGGGAGCCGACGACGAGCGCGGCGCGGCCAACCACATGGGTCCCGAGACGGTGCTCAAGGCAGCGCGTCTGATACGAGAGGGGCGGGTGATCGAGCTCGGACGAGTGCTGAGAGGCTCGATGCCGCTCGGTCCCCGTCACTTCGACCTCTACATGAAGCCGACAGGCCCGAACGTGGGTTCGAACCAGCGTGGCTCGAACGAGGAACTCGTTGTTGCCGAGATGGGTCAGGTGGGCACGCAGTTCGACGGTTTCACCCACCAGACGATCGGCAGCAGCCTGTACAACTGTGTCGATCAGAACGAGATCATGACGCGAGACGGGTTCACTCGGCTCGGCGTCGAGAACGTCGGCACGCTCATGACCCGGGGTGTGCTCATTGATGTGGCCGCCCTGAAGGGCGTTGCGATGCTACCCGACACGTACGAGATCACGGTCGACGACCTGCAGCAAGCGCTCGACCGGCAGGGCGTAGCGCTGGAATCGGGCGACGCGGTGCTGATTCACACCGGTTGGGGCGTGCTCTGGGACTCCGACGCGGAGCGCTTCATGGCGAGCAATCCGGGGATCGGCGTCGCGGCCGCGCAGTGGCTCGTGGAACAGGATCCCATGCTGCTCGGGGCGGACAACCAGCCGGTCGAGGTCTCGCCCAACCCGGACCCGCAAGTGTCGTTGCCCGTCCACCAGATCATGCTGGTGGTCAACGGCATCCATCTGGTGGAGCGGATGAAGCTGGACGAACTGGCCGCGGCCGGGGTTCACGAGTTCGCCTTCGTCGTCCAGCCTCTCAAGATCCAGGGCGGCACGGGATCCACCGTCGCGCCGGTCGCGATCTACTGACCTCCAGTAGCCTCAGGCTCTCCTTGTCGATGCGGTCGAGGGGCGAGTACCGCGCCGGCACGCCAAGGGTAGCCCCCGAGCGCCTGCCTGGCGGTCGTCAAGGGGAAGGCAAGCCTCAGCCCGGGGAGGCGACGTCGGTCAGTGGACCCGGCCAGTCCGGTGGGCTGGCACCACCTGCGGCCCTAAGAGGAGAGAGTCCGAGGTAGTGGCGGCCATCCCCCTCTCCGGCACCTCCCTAAGATAAAAAGGGCTGAAGGATGCACACATGGCACTGAGCATCAAGAATGTCGAAGCTGAGCGGCTCGCAAGGGCCCTCGCGAAGGAACGGGGCACCACCGTGACCGACGCGATCATCGGCGCTCTCGAAGACGCTCTTCGGCGCACGTGGGGCCGGAGAGAGGCATCTTCGATTCGGGCAGCCATCGTGGAGATCTCTGGCCGTTGTGCGGCGCTACCCGACATCGACACGAGACCGGCCGACGAGATTCTCGGATACGACGAACGAGGAGGGTTCCGCTCGACTTCAAGCCGATGCGTGAGTCGCGATAATTCCGCCACAGACTGATCGACTCGGCAAGCCCCTCCCCGATTCCTGTCCGCTCCCAGAACCACATAGGGCGGCTTTGGGGGCAGGGCCGCTAGCCGACCAGATCGCGGAGAATCTCACCGCCTACGTCGGTAAGGCGGAACTGGCGCCCTTGATATGAGTAGGTCAGTTTCGTGTGGTCAATCCCTAGCTGGTGCAGCAGGGTCGCGTGCAGGTCGTGAACGTGAACTGGCTTGTCGACAATGTTGTAGCAGAAGTCGTCGGTTTCGCCGTAAGTTTCCGCCGGCTTCACGCCCCCTCCGGCGAGCCAAATCGTGAAACAGCGGGGGTGGTGGTCGCGGCCGTAGCTGTCGTCGGTCATCAGGCCCTGGCAGTAGACGGTGCGCCCGAACTCCCCGCCCCACACCACTAGCGTTTCGTCGAGCAGTCCGCGCCGCTCAAGGTCCTTGACCAGCGCTGCCGAGGCTTGGTCGGTATCGGCGCACTGCTTGGGGAGTTGGTTCGGCAACGAGCGGTGCTGATCCCATCCCCGATGAAAGAGCTGAACGAAGCGCACGCCACGCTCCACCAACCGTCGTGCGACCAAACAGTGGCGCGCGTACGTTCCCGGCTCGCGCGCAGCCTCGCCGTACAGATCGAACGTGGATTCCGGCTCGTTCGACAGATCCATTAGTTCCGGAACAGATGTCTGCATCCGGTATGCCATCTCGTACTGGGCGATCCGCGTCTCGATCTCCGGGTCGGCGAACTGCTCCTGCTGGATTCGGTTCAAGGCCGAAAGGTCGTCTAGGAACATCCGCCGCCGATCGCCATTCACGCCCGCCGGGTTCGACAGGTAGAGCACCGGATCTCCCTGCGAGCGGAACTTGACGCCTTGGTAGCGGCTTGGAAGGAAACCGCTGCCCCACAGCCTCGTGTAAAGCGCCTGGCCGACTCGCCCCGATCCCCGCGAGGTCATCACGACGAACGCTGGCAGGTCTTCGTTTTCGGTGCCCAGGCCGTACGAGAGCCACGCTCCGATGCTCGGGCGCCCGGCAAGCTGCGCTCCGGTCTGGAAGAACGTTACCGCCGGGTCGTGATTGATCGCCTCGGTATGCATCGTTCGAATGAACGAGAGCTTGTCGGCAATCTGTGCCGTATAGGGGAGCAACTCGCTGACCCATGCGCCGGACTCGCCACGTTGCTTGAAGTCGAACCAAGTCTCGTGAACCGGGAACGACGTCTGCGAGGCGGTCATGCCAGTCAGTCGCTGACCGCGGCGAATCGAATCTGGCAGTTCCGTCCCGTGAAGCTGTTTCAGCTTCGGCTTGTGATCGAACAAGTCGATCTGCGAAGGCCCGCCGCTCTGGAAGAGATAAATGACCTGCTTGGCCTTGGGCGCGAAATGCGGCAACCCGGGCAAACCGCTGCCTGCCGCAGCGTCTCTTCCCATCAAGTGGGCCAATGCGGCGATGCCGAGTCCGCTCGCGTTGCGGCCGAAGAAGTGGCGCCGCGTCAGATGGGTCGACGAGTCAGGAAGTGTCATTGCTTTGTCACCGTCTCGTCAAGGTTCAGGATCATGCCCGCTGTCATCGCGTAAGCTGCGAGCTCGCCGCGCCCTATGCGCGTGTCTGCGGAGCTGTCTCCTTGCTGCAGCAGTTCCTCGGCTGCGTTCGAGTCGGCCCTGAAGCTGTGCAACTGCTTGGCCAACGCCCGATCGAGAATCTCCGTCTCGCGGGCGCTGGGAATCCTTCCGGTGGCCATCTCGAAGCCGTACGCCAGGCGATCCTCCGCGGTTCGACCCCCTTCGAGATACATCCGCTCGCCGAACTTCCGCGAGGCCTCTACGAACGTGACGTCGTTCATCAAGTTCAGCGCCTGCAGGGGCGTGTTGGTTCGCTCGGTCCGCACCGTGCAAGTCTCTCGCGTAGCCGAGTCGAAGTTGAGCATTGCCGGCGGTCCGATGGTTCTGCGCCAGTAGGTGTACAGGCTCCTGCGGTAGAGATTCTCTCCCGTGTCACGGGTGTAACCGCCACCGGCGGCGATGTCAAACCAGAGTCCGTCCGGTTGGTACGTCTTTACCGACGGCCCGCCCAGGCGTTCCCGCAACAGCCCCGCCAGCAGCAGCGCTTGGTCTCGGACAGCTTCCGCCGACAGCCGGAAACGCGGCCCGCGGGACAGGAGCCGGTTTGTCGGGTCTTCGCGCATCCCGTCGTCTGCTCGTTTCGATTCCTGCCTGTATGTCGCGCTTATCGCGATCGTCTTCAAGAGCGACTTGACATCCCAGCCGCTCTCGACGAACTCGACCGCCAGCCAATCCAGCAGTTCCGGATGCGTCGGCCGCTCGCCTTGGGTGCCAAGGTTTTCCGGTGTCCGCACAAGCCCCTCGCCGAACAGCATCTGCCACAACCGGTTCGCCGTCACCCGAGCCGTCAGGGGATTCGCCGGGTCGACCAGCCAGCGCGCAAGGCCTAGCCGGTTGTTCGGCACTGACTCGGGCAAGGGCGGCAGCGCGGATAGCACACCGGGCGACACCCTGGCCCCCGGTTGGTCGTAGGCGCCGCGCTCGAGTATAAAGGTCTCGCGAGGGGTCTCCATCTCGGCCATGATCATCACGCTGGAGACCCGTTCCATGAGCGCTTCTCTCGCGCGCCTCAATCGGTTCAGCGCTGCCCAGCTAGACTTCACGGCCGGGGTGCCGAACGCGTCGGCAAAGGCTCGGTTCAGCTTGTGCCTTTGGCCGCCGGTCCGGTCGGTGCGCTGGATCCGCGCGATTTCGTTCAGGCCCTCAGCCACGGCGAGCATGGACGCTTCGTCGGCGGTCAGCTCCCGGTCGTAGACGGCGACCTCGTCGATGCTGCCGAGCAATCCGCTGCCCTTGTCCGCGCCCGCGCCGATCCGAAACGGCTCCTTGGTCTTGATTCCGCCGTTGGAATAGTCCAGTTCGGCCACTGTGCCGGTCTTGCGCCCGTCGATGTACAACGTGATGCCGCCAGCCAGGCGCGACCCGTCGTAGGTCGCGGCTACGTGCGTCCAGCGATTCAGTTCAAGAGCTTGGCGGGAGCTGACGACGATCCAGTCGTCCATCCTGCCGATCAGCTTCAGTTTCAGCCTCCCTTCCTCGAGTGCGAGGGTGACCCCCCTGCCGGAGTTTTCGTCGTGGGCATTGAACGTCTGCGAGCGACTCAGGATGATGCCCTCCGGCGACTCTGGCTGGATCCAGGCAGCCAGGCTGAATGAGTCGTTGTAGTCGTAATCCAACAGCTCCTTCGCTTCCAGATGACCGATCCCCCGAAGCCGGACTGCACGGCCGACCCGGCCGTCGACATGTTCCACCTCGCCGGATGGCACCGCGTCAGGGTGGTCGCTTTCGAAGTCGAACCGGGCCGCGAGCCCATGGCGGGGCAGCCAATTCAATGGTTCCTCCGATTGGGCTAGCTTCCGCTCCCAGCTTTCGACGTCCTCTGCGGCTGATGCGCGAATCGTGCGGTAGGACTCCTCGGCGAGGGAAATCTCATCTGCAAGCCCCTCGAGCTCGCGAGCTTCCTCCCTGGTAGGCGCTGGAATTCTCGGCGGAGAGTTGAAGGGGCGCAGCACCCTGCCGCGTTCGGGGACGTTGTTGAAGTATGCGAAGAGCTGGTAGAACTCCTTCTGCGAGATAGGGTCGTACTTGTGATCGTGGCAGCGGGCGCAGCCCACCGTCAGGCCCAGGAAGACGGTTGACATGGTTTCCACCCGGTCAACGACGTACTCGACCCTGTATTCTTCGTCAACGATTCCCAGTTCGCTGTTGCTGCGATGGTTCCGATTAAACCCTGTTGCGATCAGCTGGTCGAGGGTGGGATCGCCAAGCATGTCTCCGGCGATCTGCTCGACCGTGAATTCGTCGAAGGGCTTGTTCGAGTTGAACGCCTCGATGACCCAGTCCCGCCAGCGCCACATTTGTACCGGAGCGTCGTTCTGATATCCCTGCGTGTCCGCGTAGCGCGCCGCGTCGAGCCAGCGGCTCGCCATTCTTTCTCCGTACCGCGGCGAGTCGAGCAACCGGTCAACGAGACGTTCGTACGCGTCCGGGGAAGGGTCGTCCAAGAACGCGCGCACGTCTCCGACGTCGGGCGGCAGGCCCGTCAGGTCCAGGCTCAGCCTGCGGATCAGCGTCCTGCGGTCGGCCTCTGGGGAAGGCTTCAGCCCCTCTTGCTCGAGACGCTTGAACACGAAGCGATCAATCTCGTTGTGCACGCGCTCTTCCCATCGCACAGACGGCTGTTCGGGACGGGCTGGCGCCATGAATGCCCAGTGCGCGCTCCACGGCGCGCCGGCTTCTACCCAGTCTTGAAGAATCGCTATCTTGCTGTCGGGAAGCTGGTCATGCCCCAGGTAGGCGGGGGGCATGCGCGTAGATGCATCGTCGCTCGCTACGCGCCTCAGCGCCTCGCTCGCGACCCGGCGCACTTCCTCTTCCACGTCGAGCCTCAGGTTCGCTTGCCTTTGCGAGGCGTCAGGCCCGTGGCATGCGTAGCAGTTGTCGGAAAGGATAGGACGGACGTCTCGGTCGAAATCGACCGCAAGCGCGGGAACGGCAGCTAGCAGCAGTAGCCAGCAGAAGGCGGAGCGTGACAATCCGCTCACAGTATATCGACAGGCCCGGCTAGGGTGGGGTTGCAGTCTTGGGCCCGCCGACTTGTAATGTACCTATGCTCCGCACGATCTCACTGGCCCTTTTCGGCACACTCCTGTTGGGCGCGCTTCAAGCCCGCGTGGTGAACGTGGAGGTGACCAGCCGAGAACCGGTGCTGGACGGCCGGCCATTTGGACTGGCGGGGCCGTATGAGCGCATCAAGGGCACCATCCGTTTCGCAGCCAACCCGGACAACCCGGCAAACAAGATCATCACGGACATCGCCCTCGCGCCGCGCAACGCCGATGGCGAGGTCGAGTACTCGTCGGAGTTCTTCCTGCTGCGGCCGCAAGATCCGCGCCGCGGCAACGGCTCGCTGCTCTATGAGGTCTCGAATCGCGGTCGCAAGGGCATGCTGGGCTTCTTCAACGGGGCAGCCGGCAGCCTCGATCCCAGCGAAGAACGACACTTCGGCGACGGGTTCTTGCTCGAAGAGGGGTTCACGTTGCTCTGGCTCGGCTGGCAGTTCGACCCGCCGCGGTCGCCCGGGCTGATACGGCTCACCACTCCGGTCGCCAGCCGCGACGGGGCGGCCATCCGGGGGGTGGTGCGGAGCGACTTCGTGGTGAAGGACCGACTGCTTTCGCACTCGCTGGCTGACCGCAACCACATCCCCTACGAGGTGGCCGACCCGCAGGCGGCGGAGAACCGCATGACCGTGCGGGACGCCGCCAACGGCCAGCGCCGGCCGATTCCTCGCGAACGGTGGCGCTTCGCGCGCATGGAGGGCGGTGAGCCCGTGCCGGATCGGGGCTCGGTCTATCTCGAAGGCGGGTTCGAGCCGGGGCGCATTTACGAGGTGGTCTACGTCTCGGAGAACCCGCCCCTGGTCGGCTTGGGCCCGGCAGCCGTGCGTGACGCAGTGTCGCGGCTGAAGTACGAGGGCTCGGAGCCGCTCGGGATCCCCGTCGATGCCATCGACCGCGCCATAGCCTTCGGCATCTCTCAGAGCGGGCGCTTCTTGCGGACGTTCCTGTACTACGGCTTCAACCAAGACGAGCAGGATCGCATTGCCTTCGACGGGATCATGTCGCATGTCGCCGGAGGCGGGCGGGGAAGCTTCAACCACCGCTTCGCCCAGCCGTCCCGCGATGCCCACCCCTATCTCAACTTCTTCTATCCGACCGACATCTATCCGTTTACCGATGTCGCCCAGCGCGATGCCGAGACCGGGCGCGAGGACGGCATCTTGGCGCACGCGCTGGACCGGAAGTTCTGGCCGAAGATCTTCTACACCAACTCCTCCTACGAGTACTGGGGACGTGCGGCCTCGCTGATCCACACCGATCTTGAAGGTGCCACGGACATCGGCCTGCTGGACAACGTGCGAGTGTTCCTCTTCGCCGGCACGCAGCACGGACCGGCCGGGTTCCCGCCGAGCGTCACGATCGGCCAGCAAAGGGCCAACCCGCTGACGTTCCGGTGGCCGATGCGGGCGTTGCTGCTCGCCATGAGCGAGTGGTCCGCAGGCCGCGGCTCGCCCCCCGCCAGCCGCTACCCGTTGCTCGCCGAGAAGAGCCTGGTGGCGGCCGAGGAGCTGCGTTTTCCGAACATTCCCGGCGTGGAGACTTCCACTGGCGTCCATCGGGCATACCGGGCTGACTATGGCCCCGACTTCGTCGAACGCGGCGTGGTGACGCAAGAGCCGCCGCGGATCGGAAAGGCCTTCCCGACGCTGGTGCCCGCGGTCGATTCCGACGGCAACGAGATTCCGGGAGTGCGCGTGCCAGAGCTGCAGGTCCCACTGGCCACCTACACCGGATGGAACCTGTTCAACGCTAGGTCCGGGCCGACCCACGAGATCTCGAGCATGGTCGGCTCCTACATCCCGTTTCCGCGCACCCGCGCCGAGCGCGAGGCGCGCAAGGACCCGCGGCCCTCGATCATGGAACGCTACGCGGGACGGGACGAGTATCTCGGCCGCGTGGCGCAGGCCGGCTTGAGCCTGATCGAGGCCGGCTTAATGCTGCCGCGAGATCTGCCCGCTGTCGTCGCCAATGCCGCCAAGCATTGGGACTACCTCATGAAAGATGGCGCTGCGGACTCCTCCGACCGCTGATCGCGCGCGGCCGTCCTAGGGTGTTGCTGCGTTCGCCAGCGTCGCAGTGGCCTGTCCTTCGGAAGCGTCAGGCGCACACTGCGGGTCAAAGTGAAATGGCGACGGCTCCGCCGCGAGGAGTTCGTAGGCGGACAGCATCGCCTGCAGCAGGCCTCGCTCGCAGTGCTGGGGCTGTTGCTTGAGAAAGTGTGCCGCCTCGTGCGCCGCCACTCGCGCCACCGCCCTGCCGATCGCCTTCGCGTTGTTGGGTTCGCCGAGGTAGCGGACCAGGGATCCGTAAAAGACTTGCAGCTGCGGCTCTATGCGGTCGCGGTTGCGGCGAGCCAGGCCAAGCACGCCCTCCAGCCCGTTGGGCGGCTCGTCCTTGATCAAGAGGTGGATTCTGAGCCTGCCCTTGGCGCACTTGTCGAACGCCAGCCCCGCTCCATGCCCCCCCATCAGGGAATGGAACTCTCGGGTGGCCGCGCCGCGAACGGGAGGAGTCAGCAGTGCCGAGGTGTCGCTCACGCAGACGGTCCACGAGCCTCCGAAAGCCGCAGGGGCCATCAGCAGGGCGATCAAGATGGATCCGTGCTTAACCATTCCTTAATTTTCTTAATGATATTGCAATACTTCTAGGCGGATGTCAAGTGCTGGGGAAAATCTCTTGGCAGCGGGTGCCGCGGCGACCGCCGCTCGGCGCTTGCCGCCGCCACACGTAGGGGCGCCGTCTGCGCAGCTGGAGCGCGACGGCGTGCTTGCCGCGCGGAAGGTGCAGCGCCCGGGCGTTTCGACGCGTAGAACGCTCGAACCCCGCGACTAGCTGGCGCGACAGAAAGGGGCCGCGCAGGGCGAGTTCATGGCCGGCCGGCCAAGTGCGGGCCGGTCCCGTCGACCGTTATTCGTTCGCGAATCGGTTCCTGCGTTTCCAGACCAGCCAGACCACGCCGGTAGCGATGGCGAGCGGGGGCACTGCCAGCACCCCGATCCCGCGCTGCAGCGCCGTCAACGCCCGGTCCTTTTGCATGGCCGCGGTCTCGCGGCACATCGTGCAACCCTGAGCCGGCGATCGAGCGGGCACCGCTAGGAGCAGCACGGCCGCCAGAGCTGCGCAAGCCAGCAGGCTCACATGCCGCGCTGCGGTGCTGCTGGGGCCGGTCACGGCTTCAGGTCGACGAGACGGAAGCTGTCCGGGAAGAAGTAGCCGCACATGATCAGGATACAGGCTGCGGCTGGAATGACCACGATCAGCGCCAGCAGCTTGTTGTCGAACTGCAGGTGCATGAAGGTCGACATGATCATGCCGGCCTTGACCAGTGACAGCAGCAACAGGATCGCGAGCATGACCAGCAGTCCGGCGATCTGGACGTATGCCAGCACCACCTCGATCGCCGTCAGCACGAGCAGGCCGATCCAGATCTTGTTGAACAGCGGCAGGTGGGCGTCCGTGTAGGGCGGATCCTCGGGCAGGGCATATGCCGGTGCTCCGGCGCCGCCGCTGGCCAGTGCCGGATAGAACCGCCAGGCGAGGTAGCCGAAGCAGGTCACGCCCATCAGGGCAGCGAATAGCGCGAGGAACAGGTTGTCCAAGGTGGCAGTGATGTTGCCGGAGGCCAGCAGCTGGCCGGTCGTGACAAAGCCCCAGGCGCCCAGGGCAAGGCAGAACAGGTAGCCGATCAGGGATAGCAGCATGACGATCTCGCTCGCTTCAGTCGACGCTCGTGGAGAGCAGGTAGATCAGGGGGAAGACGAACATCCAGACCAAGTCCACGAAGTGCCAGTAGAGCCCGGCCACCTCGACGTCCTCGGGCAGCCACTTGCCGCGGCGGTAGCCGAGCGCCACGATACCTAGGTACGCCACGCCGGTGATGACGTGGAACATGTGCAGGCCGGTGATCAGGAAGAACGTCCCTCCGAACAGTGGCGTGCCGTACTCGTTCGCCCACGGGTACATGCCTTCGTCGTGCATCAAGTGCAGCCACTCGTACCCGTGCAGCACCACGAACAGCGAGCCGAAGAAGGCCGTTGCCCAGATCCATTTCACGGCCTTGCGCCGGGCGCCGTGGTGGGCTGCCGAGACTGCGTAGACCATGGTCAGGCTGCTGGTCAGCAGCACCAGCGTCATGATCGTGGAGAAGACGATCGACGGAAAGAAGTGAAACGGCGTGGGCCAGTCGTTGGCCACGCGCACGTAGCTGTAGGCCAGCAGCAGCGCCGAGAACGTCAGCGAGTCCGAGATGATGAACAGCCACATCCCGAGCTTCTTGTGGCCGACTGCGAGCGGCGTGCCGCCGCCCTGCCATGTCGGTGCCGCCATCGTGGCCGCGTGTCCGTCCGACATCCGCTTACCTCCAAAACACCAGCAGTCCGAGGATGTAGATCCACAGGACATCGAGAAAATGCCAATACAGCGCGGTCGCTTCCACGACAGCGAGGCGCGTCGGCCAGGGCTTGCCGGCCCGGATGCGCACCCAGACGTAACCCATCACCGCGATCCCGCCGAGCAAGTGCAGTCCGTGGCCAGCGGTGAGCACGTAGTAGAACGAGTTGGCCGGATTCGACGCCACGTACAGGCCCCGCTCCGCCAACTCCTGCCAGCCCAGCAACTGGCCGGCCAGAAACGCCAAGCCGACCCCCGCCGAGGCGTTCATCCAGCGTCGCAGCCCTGCCGAGTTTCCCGCCACGGCTTCGCGGCGGGCGCGCTCGACGGTGAAGCTGGACACCAGCAGCACCAAGGTGCTGACGTACAGCACGGGCGGCACGGCAACGGGCACCCAGTCACCGGAGAGGCCCTGCCGAACGATCATCGCGCTGGTCAAGGCGGCAAAGAACATTAGGATGCCGCCCATGCCGATCCATACGCCGAGCTTGTAGCGCTGGACCACGGGGTCGCCGCTAGGATTGTGCCAGTCGCCTTCCTGCGACGGGGGCAGCGTGACGAAGTCCCCGCCACCGGTCGCGGTGACGGGCGGCGCTTCGCTTGGACTGAGGGTCGCGGGCATCGTCGTTGTCGATCAGTCGCCGGACGCTTGCGTCGCGGGCTCGCCGAACACAGCCTTGTCGTCGTTACACTGCATCGCGAAGTCGCGCTTGGCGCCCTTCAGGCTGAAGTCGTAAGCCCCGCGGTAGACATGCGGCACCTTGCCGGCGAAATTGTCGTGCGGAGGCGGGGAGGGGATCGCCCATTCCAGCGTCGTGGCCTCCCATGGATTCTCCTCGCGGCACTCCTTGCCCGCGAAGATGCTCTTGACGAAGTTGTACAGGAATATGAATTGCGCCAGCACCGTCAGCACCGCCGCGACGGTCACGAACATTTGCAGTTCCGCGGCGCCGTTAGCGGCTAGATAGTCCACGCCGGTGATCTCCGCGTAGCGGCGCGGGTGCGGCAGCATCCCGAGATAGTGCATCGGGCCGAAGATCGCGTACACGCCGACAAACGTGATCCAGAAGTGGATCTTGCTCAGCGGCTCGTTCATCATCCTGCCGAACATCTTCGGGAACCAGAAGGTCATCCCGGCGAACATCCCGAAGATCGCGGCCACCCCCATGATCAGGTGGAAGTGTGCCACGACGAAGTAGGTGTCGTGGAAGTACAGGTCGACGGTCGGCTGCCCGAGGAAGATCCCCGAAAGCCCGCCTGAGACGAACAGAGAGACGAACCCGATCGAATACAGCATCGGCGAGGTGAAGCGGATCTTGCCCCCCCACATCGTGCCGATCCAGTTGAAGGTCTTGATGGCCGATGGCACGCCGATGCACATCGTCAGCACCGAGAACACGAACGCCGAGTACGGGCTCATCCCGCTGACGAACATGTGGTGTCCCCACACCACGAAGCCCAGCCCGCCGATGGCGGCGATGGCGTAGACCATCGCCCGGTAGCCGAATACCGTCTTGCGGGCGAAGGTCGACAGCACGTGCGAGGTGACTCCCATGCCGGGCAGGATGGCGATGTAGACCTCGGGGTGGCCGAAGAACCAGAACAGGTGCTGCCACAGGATCGGGGAGCCGCCCGAGTGGTCGATGACCTTGTCGCTGACGACCAGCCCGGCGGGCACGAAGAAGCTCGTGCCCACGTTGCGGTCCATCAGCAGCAGGACGCCGGCTGCCAGCAGGACGCCGAACGCCAGCAGGCCCAGGATTGCGGTCACGAACCAGGTCCAGCACGTCAGGGGCATCCGCATCATGGTCAGGCCCTTGGCGCGCAGGTCGAGCGTGGTGACGATGAAGTTGAGCGCCCCCAGCAGCGAGGCGATGCAAAAGACTGCGATCGATGCCAGCCACAGGTCTTGGCCGATGCCTTGGACCGTCGCTTCCGGCAGGGCGCTGAGCGGCGGGTAGCCTGTCCAGCCGGACATCGGCGCCCCGCCTTCGACGACAAACGCGGCCATCAGCAGCAGGAACGACACGAAGGTCGTCCAGAACGAAAGCATGTTCAGGCGCGGAAAGGCCATGTCCGCAGCGCCGATCTGGATGGGCAGGAAGTAGTTCCCGAAGCCTCCCTGCGGCGCCGTGGTCAGCACCATGAACACCATCACCGTGCCGTGCATGGTCAGCATGGCCAGGTAGAATTCCGGGGTCATCACGCCCTCGGGCGCGCCCACGGGGAAGAACGTGCCGAGCAGCGGGTAGGAGCACTCCGGGCAGACCAAGCGCAGCCGCACCAACAGGCTCAGCGCCATGCCCACAAAGACCGCGACCACCGCCAGCAACATGTACTGGATGCCGATCACCTTGTGATCCACCGAGAAGATGTACTTCCAGAGGAAACTCTTCGGCTCGGGGTGCCGGTGCACTTCCGTGTATTCGGCGACTTCCTTGGATGGCTGAACTTCGGTCATGACTTGGTTAGTCCCTCAACGCCGCGCCTGCGACAGGCGTCAGAACAGGTACGAGGCCTGCTCGGCGATCCACGCCTCGTACTCCTCCTGGCTGACCACGTGCAGGAAACTCCGCATCTTGTAGTGTCCTAGGCCGCATAGCTCCGAGCACACGATCTCGTACTTGCCCTCTTTGGTGGCCGTGAAACGTAGCTTGCCGACCAAGCCAGGGACCGTGTCCAGCTTGATGCGCAGTTCCGGAACGAAGAAGTTGTGCAGCACGTCCTTGGACTTGAGCACCACCTCGACCTCCTTGTTCACCGGCACCTGCATTTCCGGCACCATGATGTCGTCGGCGCCGCCCGGAGCGCTGCGATCCAGGCCCACCGGATTGCCCGCAGCGTCATCGATCAGCGCGATATCGGTCGGCCCGAACTGGTTGTCTTCCCCGGCGTAGCGCATGTTCCACACGAATTGCTGGCCGGTGACTTCCACGATGAGCCGGTCCGCGGACGGCTGCATCGACTTCTGCTCGATGAAGCGCGTCTCGGCCCAGACCGAGTAGGTGACGAACGTCAGGCCGACGAAGATCACCGCCGCGGCCGTCGTCCAGAGAATTTCGAGCTTGTTGTTGCCGTGCGAATCGGAGGCCGGCTTGTCGGTGGGGCGGCTGAACTGCCAGACCGTGTAGCCGAGCGCCGCCTGTGCCAGCAAGAAGATGACACCGGTGCCGATCAGGGTCCAGTTGAACGCCCGGTCGATCTCGTCGCCCAGCGCGGTGATCGATTCGGGCATCCACCAAGTCTGCGTGACGAAGGGAACGGCCATTGCGAAGGTGATGGCCCAGACGACGATAGCGAGCAGAAGACCCATAGATGGTTCAGTCCTCGAGGTTCGTGGAGCGGAGGCGACTGCACCCGAATTCGCCGAGCTTGCGCCCGCGATCGCTGCGACCCCCCCTAGAAACCCGTATTGTACCAAGCCCGCGCTGGCGTGACAATCTCGCTCGCCGCCTGCTCCGGAACGGTTCTCGCGCCGGCCGGAATGCGTTTGGGAGTGGAACCTGCAATGGGTTCGGGAATTGCCAGCTTCGGCGAGGAAACGGATAGGCTTTCGGTGCTACCATTCCTGCGTGCGATCCCTTTTACCTCTTCTCATCGGCGGCGGATTGCTCTGCGCCACTGCCCATTCCTCCGGACCGGTCCAGTTCCGCACGCATGTCATCGAAGCGAACGTCCCGGGCGGCTACGCGGTCATGGTGACCGACATGAACAAGGACGGCCGTCCCGACATCCTCGGCCTGACCTCGCGGGTCAAGGAGCTGCCTTGGTACGAGAACCCGACTTGGGACAGGCACGTCTTGGTCCAAGATGTCTCCGGGCTGGTCAACATGGCTGCCCACGACATCGATGGCGACGGGATCCCGGAGATTTCGATCGAGAACGAATTCAGCATGGTTGCCGCGAAGAGCCGCGGATTGGTCTGGCTGCTGCGGCACCAAGGAGACCCGCGCGAGCCCTGGAAGTCCATTCTCGTCGACGAGCTCACGACATCCCACCATGTCGCGTGGGCCGATGTGGACGGAGACGGCACGAAAGAGCTCGTCAACGCGCCGCTGATCGGCGCCGACGCGCTAGCGCCCAAGTACGAGGACAACGTGCCGCTGGTCTACTATCACGTGCCGAAAGACTTGGAGGGAAAGTGGGAGCGGCTGCTCATCGACGACCAGCTCAGCGGCGTGCTGCACCGCGTGCGGGTGGTTCAGTGGGATGACGACGGGCGCGAGGAGCTGCTAACGGCCGGCTTCGATGGGATCACGCTCCACGATCCCGCCGGGGAAGGCGATTCGGTGGCTTGGAAGAACACGCGCCTCTCAAGGGGCCACAAGGAGGAGCCGAGGACCGCGGGCGCGAGCGACGTGGCGGTCGGCAGCCTCGGGGACAGGCGATTCATCACCTCGGTCGAGCCGTGGCACGGAAACGAGGTTGTCGTCTACACCCAGGATCCCTCGGGGGACTGGCAGCGCCGGATCATCTATGAGGAGCTCATCGAGGGGCATGAAGTGTGCGTCGGCGACTTCAACGGCGACGGGCGCGACGACATCGTCGCCGGTGACCGGGCGCGCGGCGAGATTGCCGGTTCCCACGTCTTCTACGCCCAAGACGACGCCGGCGCCGCGTGGCAGCATCAGGATCTCGACCACCTCGGCATGTCGGCTTCCGGTTGCGCGGTAGCCGACATCAACGGCGACGGCCGCTTGGACATCGTTCAGATCGGCGGTGCCACCAAGAACATCAAGTGGTACGAGAACCTAGGCAGGTAGACGGATCGCGACGGCAAGAAAAGCACGCGGTAGACCTCGGCCGCGACGGATCCCTCCCTGGCGTGCAGGCTAGGAGCCGGGAGCCGGCAACAGCGGCTTCTTGCTCCGTCAGTCGCCCAGGCGCTTCAGCAGGATGTCCTTGAATTGGACGATCGTGCGGTCATCGTGCAGTTGGAGCGCGATGGACCCGCTCTCGAGCCGTCCCTCGCCAATCCCGTCCGTGAATTCCGACGACAGCTTCCGATTGATGAAGAACTGGAAATGGTCGCCTTGCGCGCGGACCCGGCAGTGGTTCCAGTCTCGCTCCCTGATATCTTCGATCCGGACCGGGTCTTCGATCCTCTGGTGAAGGCCGGCGCCTGTCTCGTCGATGATCAGGCGCGTTCCGCGCTCGCACGGGAATTCCGTCCGCGTCGCGAAGTGGAAGTCCCACGCGCCAAGGATCTGCGGGCCGATTCCGACATGGCCCAGATCGGCGTGGTAGCCCTCGAACGGACGCTTGCCCGTCGTGTCCGCTCGCGCCCTGAGTTCGACGCCGGTATTTCCGTCGGTCAGCATCCGGTAGCTGAGCCTGAGCTCGAAGTCGCTCAGCTCTTCGTCGGCGGAATACACGAGATAGGAAAGGCGTTTCTCCAGGCCCGCTCCCTGGATCGCTCCGTCCTGGACCGACCAAGCCGCTCCGAGGTCTTCGGGAACGGCGCGCCAGTCCGTCAATGTCTCGCCGTCGAATATGGGAACGAAGCCTGCGTCGTCCGGAACCGTGCCGCAGTGGGCGAGCAAGTGGAGGCTGATCGCCGACGCAAGCACGGCCCGGCATCGCGGACGGCTCCACGCGCGCATGATCCGTCCACGCCAGCCTGGGGTTCCGCAAGCCCGGGCAGGCGCGATGACGGTCACTGGCCGGATTGGGTGAATTTCCGCAATTCCTCGGCGATCGCGTCCGCTCCGCGCTCTCGATACAGCTGGCTCAGTCGCCGCTCTTCGGCCGAAACCGGCACCGCCTCGGCCAGCCGCGCCGCTTCCAGCGTTTCGCGGCTCGGCACCCAGACCGTGCCGTCGTCGAATTGGGCGCTGCGCAAGTAGGCCAGCATGGCACCGATGGCCGGATCACCGTCGGACGCGGGCCGGATCAGGAACCGACCTTCGCCCGTGGCTTCTTGAGCCTGTGGCCCGGCCACGCTGGCCCGTTCGGTGACTGGCGCGGACCCGACCGAATAGAGCGATCCGGCGCCGTCGCGCACGAGCCAGCCGATGTCAAAGTGCCGCACTGCCCGTCCGCCACGGCTGCGCAGGAGAAATCGCGGAGCATCGGAGACCGATCCGCGCACCTGAGCCGATCCCGACTCCAAGATCAGCGGTGCGTCGGCCTGGTTCACCACTGCAATCTCCATCTCGCGGACCGGCTCTGCGGCCGCGACCGTGGCAGGCCCTTGGCCCGCCAGACGAACTTCGAGGCGGGGCCGCGCGGCTTGGCGGCGCAGGCTGGCCTGCATGGCCGCGGTCAGGGCGGGCTTGCCCCCGCGCTGCCACAGGGCCAGGAAGTGCTCCCGGTCGCGCCGCGCCTCCATCTCGAGCACTGTCAGCTTGCGAATCGAATCAAGCCGGTCCGGCCCGGCGGCGGCCAGCGAGGCGAACAGCACGGCGTCAGGCTCAATGCGAACCGCGGAGCCTTGGCCCAGCGGCAGGGGGCGCACCAAGCGCAGGTTCAGCGGCACTTCGAAGCTCTCGCCTTGGGCGGTGTGCAAGCTTGGCATGGTCACCGTGGCGCGGCCGCCCAGCGTCTCCTCGCCAGCCGCGACGCGCAGGGCGATCGCGCGTACCGGGTCTGCGCCGTCGTGGCGGAAGTGGACCGATCCGGACAGGTGGATCACGATCGCTCCGCCCCGCACCTCGGACTCGCTGTCCGAGAAGTCCTGCGCGGCGACCCGCAGGGGCACCCCGTCCGGGATGTCGACCGCGACCTGCGGCACCTGTGCCCGCGCGGGCTGGGCCGCGCACGCAAGCGCCAAGGCCGCGTATGCCAGTGCGTGGTTGAGCTTCAGGGATTTCATGGTGCGTAGTAGTCGGTGATTGTCAGCGCGCCCGAACCGGGGTGAAAGGCCTGCACGCGCAAGCTGCCAGTGCTGGTCAGCTGCACGTCGTCACCGTCCCAAGGGCCCATCTGGTCCGGCAGGGCGGGGATCGAAGTGGCGACCACTGTGGAATCTGCCGCGGAGTCGTCGGACTCCGGCATCAGCAAGAGCATGCCAAGTGCAACCGCAGCCAGGCCGGCTCCGGCCGCGGCTCGCCAGCCCCAGCCAGTCTGTGTGCCGCGGACCGGGCGGGCTTGCACGGCGGCGACCCGAACGTTGTGGGCCAGCGCGTCGAAATCGATCTCAGGCACCGGGCCCGTCTGCGCAAGCGCGTCCAGCACCCCGGCGTAGTCGCTGACTCCGGCCCTACACTGCGGGCAGCCCGCCAGGTGGCGGTCGGCCAGCCAGCGCCGCAGGCGCCCCAGATCGCCCCCCGCATGCAGGGCTATGGTGTGTTCGTCGAGACAATGCCGAGAATCGCTCATTGCCCAGTTTCCTCCCGGTAGCGCCTGAACTTGACCCGCGCGTTTGCGATATGCGAGCGCACTGTGGCCGTGGAGCAGCCCATGACCTTCGCAACCTCCGCGGCCGGCATCTGTTCGACGTCCCGCAGCAGCAGCGCGGTGCGCTCCCGCTCCGACAATAACTTCAGCCCGCCCTCGATCCACTCCCGCGTCTCGGACCGCAGGGTCTCCTGCTCCGGGCTGGGCGCAGTGGCCGGCGGCGCGGCCTCGATCTCTTCGAAGGCGACGCGACTCCGCTTGCGCACGAAGTCTAGCGCCGTGTTGACCGCGATGCGGTTCAGCCACTGGACTGCCTTGCGGTCGTCCTTGAGCTGCTCCCGGCGTCCGAGCGCCTTGAGCAGCGCATCCTGGGTCAGGTCTTGCGCGTCGGGCACGTTGCCCACGATCCGGTAGATCAACCGGAACATCCGCCGCATGTGCGTTTCGAGGGCGTCGCCGCCGGGAGCTGCCTCCGCTTCCGGCTGCGGGGCGGGGCGATCGTGCCGTTCAACCGCCATCAGCCCCGGACCGAAGCATGGCATGGCGCGTGTGTCCATGGATTCGTTGGCCCCTCAACATAGGACGCACTTCTTTGTCAATCCGTGCAGTGCTGCCTCGTCGGACGCGGCGCTGCAGAAAGCGGCTGGAGAGAACTTTCAGCATGGCACCAATCGCGCCGTGCCGGGCGCGATCGCGAGCGCTTGGGCTCGGTAGGCTGTCGCCGTGAGCTTCCGTCTCGACCCGCAGTCCTGTTCCTCGCTCGTCGGAACTTGCACTCAGAGATTCCACTGCCTGGACAAATGCGGTCTCGCACAGCTTCTCCACCGCAGCACATGCTCACGGTATCGGCGGCATGACCGATTGGCCCGCCGGAACCGCTCCGCTCCCGCCTTGCCGCTACCTCTGTGTTGGAGTCCCGAGATCCCTCGCGATCTACGGCGAGCGGTGGCGAACCAAGCGTAATGTTAATGGCGATCGAAATTGCACACATTCCGAGGGAGAGCCGCTGCGGGTTTCGCGGACCTACCACTGAAGTTCCGGTCAGCGATCAGGTCACGAGACGTGAATCGCGAGTTTCGCTCCGGTGATCCCGAGATGGCGATCGGTCGACCAGCACACCCCGGTCTTTCGTGTGCCGATCGCATGCAGACCGACCGCATCGACAAGGGTCAGGTCTTGATCCGAGAAACGACGCATCAGTTTGGTCGCCGCTTCGATGTCGCGGGCGTCTGTTGGAATCACACGCAAGGCGTCGATGGATTCAACCATCGCAAGGAACTGCAGCGCCTTCGTGCGGTCATAGCGCTTCAGGAACCAGCCGTGTCCCTCTGCTACGACGAGCGGGCTCGTGATCAGCCGCGGTGGATCCGAAAAGAGCCTGCAGAAAAGCGCGTGCCAAGTGTCCGACCGATCGGCGAATGCGATCAGCGCTGACGTATCCACGTACGCTTCAGGGCTTTGCGGCATAAACGATTTCGTCAATGCGCTGGCTCGAACGGGGATCTCCTGTCTCGACCATGCCGGCGTAGCGCATCCACGGCTTCGAGTCGTCCGGAGGGATCATTGCTCGGAGCGAGCGACGCAACAGCTCGGCAAGTGAGATGCCGAGTCGGGCGGCTTCCTGCTTGGCCGTGTTGTAGTCCTCTTCGGAAAGACTGATTTGCGTCCGAATCATGATAACATTCTACACTTGGTTGTTATCATGGACGGCGTCGCGTTTACATCGTCGCGGCGCTCGAGATCGCCGTGGCCCCCTTCGTGTTCGGAGAGTGGGCGCTAAGGCTCGTAGTGCCTGGCCGCGCGACGCACCGTCCGGCCGAAACCCAGCTGCCCGTATTCGTTGCTCGGAGATAGTCTCGTTGGGGCGATTGACGTTCTGCTTGCCAACGCCGCTCCGGCCGCCTTGCCTCGACTGCCGCGACTTCAGCCTCCGGGTTCAAGCTGCGCCGCACGGTAGGTCGTCCGGAAGGCAGCGCCAGGCTGGAAGGGCGGGGTCAGGTGGCAGCCGTTGTGAGTGTCGGCCGTGTCGCTCCCGGACGCCAATGATCGCCTTGGTACACTCGGCGTTTTGGTCATGCAGATTGCAAAGCGAATCGGACGGATGCGGGGCGAGGGCGCGTTTGAGGTCTTGGTCCAGGCCCGGGCGTTGGAGGCCACCGGCAAGGATGTCGTCCACATGGAGATTGGCGAGCCGGACTTTCCGACGCCGCCGCACATAGTCGCCGCCGGCCAGAAGGCCCTCGCCGACGGCTACACCAAGTACGGTCCGACGCAGGGTGATCCGGAGCTGCGGCAGGCCATTGCCGATTACGTCTCGTCGACCCGCGGCATCCCTGTTTCCGAGTCGCAAGTCGTGGTCACGCCGGGTGCGAAGCCGATCCTGTTCTTCTCGATGCTGGCGCTGCTCGAGCCTGGCGACGAGGCCATGTACCCGAATCCGGGATTCCCCATGTATGAGTCGGTGATCGGCGCTAGCGGCGCCAAGCCCGTGCCGTTGCCGCTCTTGGAGAGCCGCGGGTTCTCCATCGACTTGGACCGGTTCGCGAGCCTGCTCTCGGACCGCACCCGCTTGATCATTCTCAACTCCCCCCAGAACCCGACCGGGGGCACCATTCCCCCCGAGGACCTGCGAGCCATTGCCGACATAGTCCGCGATCGCGACCTGCTCGTCCTCTCCGACGAGATCTACAACCTCATCGCGTTCGACGAGCGGCCCACGTCGATTGCTTCGCTGGAGGGAATGGCGGAAAAGACGATCATCCTGGACGGATTCTCGAAGGCGTACTCGATGACCGGCTGGCGCATCGGCTACGGCGTCTACCCCCAATGGGTGGTCGATGCAATCTGCATGTTGCAGGTCAATTCCAATTCGCACACTTCCAGCTTCACCCAGCGCGCTGCCCTCGAGGCGCTGCGCGGGCCGCAAGACAGCGTGGGCGTGATGGTGCGCGAGTTCAAGCGGCGGCGCGACGTGATCGTCTCCGGCCTCAATTCGATCCCGGGGGTTCGTTGCGCGAAGCCCGGCGGGGCGTTCTATGCCTTTCCGAACATCACCGAAACAGGGATCGACGCGACCGAGCTGGCGGGGCGGATCCTGCAGGAAGCCGGTGTGGCCTGCCTGGCCGGCAACTCTTTCGGGTCTTATGGCGAGGGCTACCTGCGATTCAGCTATGCGGCGGCGCTTGACCGTATCGAAGTCGCGTTGGAACGCATCCGGGATCTGCTGAGCTAGTCCAGGCTGGGCCGGCCGCACACGGCGGCGCCGGCCTGTCTTGACCGCGCCCGCGTGCGGTCGCCGCGGCGAGCTTTTACGTGCCGCGCGGGTAGCTACGATGTTGGCCGGCGATGGCTCGGCGCCCGGCACTCGTCACCGTGACGGCGTCCGCACTGCTAGCCTTAATTCCGGGCGCTTCCGCCCAATCTGCGGAAGATCGCCGGGAGCAGATGCGCAGGCGCATGGTACGGCAGCAGATCGAGGGCCGCGGCATCCAGTCGGCGGCGGTGCTCGATGCGCTTCGCAGGGTGCCCCGCGAGCGCTTTGTTCCCGTCGAGGTTCGCGAGTTCGCAACGGACGACACAGCCCTGCCGATCGGCCATGACCAGACCATCTCGCAGCCGTACATCGTCGCCTTCATGACCGAGCTGCTCGAGCTCGAGCGGCATCACAGGGTACTGGAGATCGGCACGGGCTCGGGCTACCAGACTGCGGTCCTGGCGAGCCTGTGCAATGCGGTGCACAGCATTGAGATCGTTCCCGAACTGGCCGCCAGAGCCGCTCGCGCCCTGGCCGATCTCGGGTACGCGCACGTCACGGTCGAGCAGGGGGACGGTTACCAAGGCTGGCCGGAACATGCCCCGTTCGACCGCATCATCGTCACGGCAGCGCCGCGAGAAATCCCGCCAGCGCTGGTCGATCAGCTGGCGGCCGGCGGCCGCTTGGTAGTGCCGGTCGGCCCGACCTTCGGCACCCAGGCGTTGACCTTGGTGACCAAGGACGCCGCGGGCAGGCTGCGCCGCCAGCGCCGGCTGGACGTTCGGTTCGTGCCGATGGTTCACGCCGTCGACAAGAACTGACCGGCGCAACCAGTCTCAGGCAGTGCCGCCGAATCCTGGCGGCGGGCTCGGCGGCGGGGGCTTGTGCGGGCGAGCCCTGCGCGCGGCCAGGCCGATGCCAAGCAAGACTGCGCAGAAGCCCGCAACCAGTCTGGCCGGCAGCGCCTCGCCGAAATAGGCGGAACTGAGCGTCACCCCGCTGACCGGGGTGATGAACGAGAACGCGATCACGGTGCCGGGAGTGTGCCTGCGGATCAGATAGACCCAGGCGAGCTGGCCGGCCCCTCCGACGACCAGCCCTTGAAACAGCAGGGCAGCCCAAGTCCTCCAGTCGTGGCCCGCGCGGGACATGTAGTCAGGGATCGCCTGCCAGCCCAGCAAGAAGATCGGCAGTGCCCCGACCAGCGGCCAGAAGACCGCCTTGACATAGTCGATGCGCAGCGCGAGCTGCCGGGTGCATACCATGCGGATCGCCAGCAGCGTTGCCGCGGTCAGCACGAAAGCGTTGCCCAGCAGGGGATTGGGTGCAAGCGGGCTGTCGGTGCGCGCGGTCAGCACCCATGCCACGCCGCCGAACGCGATCACGAGCCCGGTTGCGCGCCGGAGGTTGAGCCGGTCCTCGGGCACGACCAAGGCCGAGATCAGATTCGTGGTGATGGGATAGGTGTTGAACAGGATGGCCAGCAGGACCGGGGAGGTGAAGTCGGCCCCGGTCTGGTTGGCGCTGATCTGCACCGCGAAGATCACGCTGAGCAGCGCGAGCGGGGCCAGTTCCCCGCGCTGCGGCCGGAGGCTGATCCCTTGGACCGCGGCGAACACCCAAATGCCGGCGCTGGCGACGGCGACGCGCAGGAAGGCGCCCAGCAGCGGCGGCATCGACAGCAGCACGACCTTGATCGCCACCGGGTTCAATCCGCGAATCGTGGCGATCGACACGCAGGCCAGAATGGAGGCCAGCCCCAGGGGCTGGGAATTCTCGAGGGGCCTGGATGCCATCTTGGGCCGACTTGGTCGGCGAGAGCGGGTCTCGCCGACCGCGACCAGGCCGGCGGTGCGTCTGCGCCGCCGGCCCGATGCCTAGGTGCGCCCCCAGAGGTCGCGCAGGAACCGTGTCCCGTCGATGGCAATGTCGTCCATGGATGCCGCTAGGTCGCGCCAGATCGCGGTCGCGGCGGACAATTCGGGAATGTGCGAGTTAAACGATTCGATGGTCAGCCAGCGGTCGTAGCCCAGCTCCTTGATGGCCTGCAGGACGCCGGGCCAGTCCACGTGCCCGGAGCCCGGCGTGCCGCGGTCGTTCTCGCAGGTGTGGACGTGCATCAGATGCTTGCCGCAAGTGCGGTAGGCGTCTCCGACTTGCTTGTCCTCTATGTTCTGGTGGAAGGTGTCCAGCAAGATGCCGATGCGCTCGCAATTGACCTCGTCGACGAAGCGGTAGGCATCCGCCGCGGTGTTGAGGAAGTAGGTTTCGAAGCGGTTCAGCGGCTCGACTGCCATGGTCACGTCGGCGTCGGCGAGGTCGTCGGCCAGCGCCTGGTGGAATTCCACCCCCCACTTCCACTCGTCCTCGGTGCGGCGCCGTCCGGGCAGATAGCCGACGGGCGAATGGGTCGGGCCTGCAACTTGGTCCGCGCCTGCTTCGGCAGCGGTCCGGATTACTGTCTTCCAGTGCTCGACGGTCTTGGCGCGTACGGTCGCGTCGTCGCTGATCGGATTCATGCCCTCCGGGTTGACCGAGCAGAAGTGGACGTTGAGCGCGTGCTCCGAGCAGGTCCTGCGCACCGCCGCGGTATCGAGTTCGGAGGGCACGAAGACCGGGATCTCGATGCCGTCGACGCCGACCTCTTTCAGCTCGTCGAGCGGGTACTTGTCGGGCTCGAACGAGCCGGACCAAATGAGCGTGTTGACTCCGAATTTCATGGCTTGCGCATACTCCTGACGGCGTGAGCCGCCATTATCTCAGACCGTGGCTGCCTTCCTTGGGCGCCCAGCTGCGGGCCGAGACCACGCCGCCGTTGAGGCCGAGCGCAGACAGCCCGCCGAAGAAGCGGGCGTGTTCGACCTTCATGCACTGGTCCATGACCACTTCCAGTCCCGCCTCGCGCGCGCGCCGCGCCGCTTCTTCGTGCACGATGTCGAACTGCATCCAGACGACCTTGGCCCCGGTCGCGACCGCTTCCTCGACGATCGCCGGCACGAATTGCGGCGGACGAAAGATGTCCACCACCTCGACCGGTTCCGGGATTGCGCTCAGGCTGGGGAAGCAGGGCCTCCCCAGGACGGTCTTGGCGCGGGGATTGACGGGCACGATGTCATAGCCGCGATTGGCTAGGTAGACCGCCACGAAATGGCTTGGCCGCAAGGGGTTGGCCGAGACGCCGACCAAAGCGACCCGCCGGTAGCGGCGCAGGATGGCGAGTCGTTCCTGCGGGCCCGCCGACAGGGCTTTCCACGAGCCGCCGCTGGTGGAGCCCACGCTGCCGCCAGCCAAACTGCACACCAAGCCAGACATGCGCCGACACCGCGCGCCCGGCGCGGTGCTGAAATCGTAGCAGGTGCGGCAGACTGCGAGCCGCGCCTTCACAGGACGCGGCGCTTGTTGCCGTCGCGCAGCGTGACCTTCTGCTTGTCGAAGTGTTCCAGCAACGGGATCGCGTACTTGCGGCTGACATTGGCGAGCGCCTTGAACTCGCCGACGTCGACGAGTTGGCCCCGCAGCGGGGCCAGCCGAGCCAGCAGCGCATCGACCGCCTCGCTGTGGAAGACTAGGTCTGCGTTGATTCGCACCAAGACGCCGTCCCGCAGCAGCGCCGCCAGGATGCGCCGGGCGCGGCCCGAGTCGATCGGGAGGGTGGGGAGCAGATCCTTGAGCAGCGGAACCTGCAAGCCGGCCTGTGCGAAGGCGGCGATGAGCATTTCCTTGGCTTCGCGCTCGTCGCTGCCCAGGCGTATCTCGTGATCGGCCGACTTGACCAGCTCGCCATCGAGCTCCACCTTGCGCTCTGCCTGCAGGCGCCGCAGGATGTGATCCGCGAAGAACTCCGGCGCATCGCCGAACTCGCCGCTTCGCAGAGCCTCGACGGGGACGCCAGACTCCAGCGGGTTGGCTTTGTGAAACCGGGCGAGCGCCTTCAGCAAGCGGTCTTCGGCTGCCTTGGCGCGGCTCTCGGCACAGACCCAGAGCGGGTTGTCGCGGAGCACTCGGACAGACTCGCAGGCCTGCGCGATGGAATGCCACACCGGTTCCCGGCGGCCCGTGGTCGCGGTCAGGTCCGCACCGGCTATGCCGAACGCCTGGCCCGCGCAGAGCGCTTCCAAGATGGTGGCCGGGTCTCCCTCCCGAAACGCCTCCAGGGCGGGCCGCCAGCTGTCCTTCTTGCGGTGCCGGCCGGCGTGCGGGTGCAGCACCGTGCCGCCCGCGATCGTGGTCAGCGGAGAGAACTGCCGCAAGATGAAGCGGTCTCCCGAGACCGCCACGAGCGCATGGTCTAAGCGCAGTTGGACGAAGGCCGACTCGCCCGGCTTGAGGCTGGACTGGCGTCCCGATGCTTCGAGTAGGTACGCCTTGCCCACGGTCTCGGCAGTGCCCAGATGCACGTGTACCGGGGCGGCGTGCTTGAGCGGCTTGGCCGATGGCAGCAGTTCTATGTGTGCGTCGAGCCGCTCTGTTGGCGCGAACAGGCGTGGCTCGGCCAGGCACATGCCTCGCCCTAGGTCCGACTTGGCTATACCGCCGAGATTGATTGCCGTGCGCTGCCCGGCCCGTGCTGTCTCGACCGACTCTCCGTGCACCTCCAAATTGCGGACCCGGGCCTGCTGCTGGCCGGGCAAGATCTCCACGGCATCCTCGACGCGCAGCTGGCCGCTGGCCAGCGTTCCCGTCACCACCGTGCCAAAGCCTTTCATGGTGAACACCCGGTCCACCGGCAGGCGCAGCGGTTCACTGTGGCCGCGTTCCTCGACGTCGTCTGCGATCTTGCGCAGCGCTTGGCACAGATCTTTCGTGCCCGCGCCGGTAACGCTGCTGACCGGGATGAGCGGCGCGCCATCGAGGAACGAGCCGGCCACGAATTCCTCGACCTCCAGCCTGACAAGTTCGAGGATTTCCTGATCGACCGCATCAGCCTTCGTCAGCGCGACCAGGCCGTGCCGGATTCCCAGCAGGCGGCAGATTTCGAAGTGTTCGCGGGTCTGCGGCATCACGGACTCGTCCGCGGCCACGACCAACAGGACGATGTCGATCCCTCCAACGCCGGCCAGCATGTTTTTGATGAAGCGCTCGTGGCCGGGCACGTCCACGAAGCCGACGCGCAGATCGTCGCCCAGGTCCAAGCTTGCGAAGCCGAGATCAATGGTGATGCCGCGCCGCTTTTCTTCTTCCCACCGGTCGGTGTCTGTTCCGGTCAGTGCTCGGACCAGCGATGTCTTTCCGTGGTCGATGTGCCCGCTTGTTCCGACGATGACGTTTTGCTTGGCGCTGGCCATTGAGGCGTTTGCTCCACTGTAGCGTGCAGATTCGTCCGGCTGCCCGTGCGCTGTTGGGCCAGAATAAGTGCAGTCGGTCTTCCATGCGTGCGCGAGTCCTTTGTGCGCCCCTGCTGGTTGCGGCGGCCGCCGCCCAGCCCTTGGAGATCGTCAATCTCCACGGCGACATTCACGTGGAGGTCGTCCTCGGAAACCGCGTCCAGATGTGGCGCTCCGGGTCGCAATCGCGCGATTCGCAGGGCATTGCCGTCAGCCGCTCTCCCGCTCGGCTGTTGGTGCAGGCCCTGTCTCCGGAGGACGAAAGCCCGCATATCGAAGTGCGCGTGCCTCTAGCCGTGCCGTTCACGGTCACTACCGATGCCGGCGACATCAGCATCGTCGGGATGGTCAAGCGGGCCGATGTGCAGTCGGCGCGGGGCTCACTCTCGCTGGCTGTACCGCTGGATGTGACGATCTTGAATCTGGAGTCCAGCCAACGTCCGGAGGACGTAGACACGCCCCCTGAGCGCACGCTGCCGCTGCTCTCGTATGCGCTCGGTCGGAACTTGCGGTCATGGAGGCTGACCCAGAAAGGGCGCTCTCACGGCCTGTCCTATGGAGTCGTTGACGCGCAGCTTCACGCGCCTCCGGTGCTGCGCGTCCGCAATTGGGAAATCCCCCCCGAGTGGCCGCTCAGGCCCCACACCGAATCGAGAGACGTGGTGGCCCGGCTGCTGGCGCAGTCCGAGCGACGCCGAGGGGCCCGGCCAGCCGCGCCGCCTGAGAGGCGGCCCGCTCCCCCGAGCGATGCTCGATCCCACAGCGGCAGTTCGGAGTCCCTATTCCGGTCGGAAGTTCGCATGGTGAGCATGAGCGTGGCTGTCAGTGACAGCGGCGGCCGTCCCATGCTTGGCTTGGGCAAGAACAGCTTTGTCGTCGAAGAGCAGGGTCGGCGGCAGGATATCCGCGTGGCTGATCCCGAGGAGTCGCCCTTCAACCTAGCCGTGCTCTTGGACCTTAGCGGCAGCACGGCAAGAGACCTGGAGCACATGCGCCAGGCGACGCGGCGCCTGATCGATTTGGCCCGGCCGCACGACAGGGTGGCTCTGTACGCCATGGCCGAGGGCATGTTCCACCGGCTCACTCCGCTGACTTCGGATCGAGAAGTGCTCATCGAGCGCCTCCGCAAGCTGCCGTACCCCATCGGCGGATCGCCTCTGTGGGACACGATATTGCTGGCCTACGACGACGAGCTTGCCGCTCTTGCAGGGGAGCGCAACGCGCTGGTGGTGATCAGCGACGGGATCGACAATCGCATCAGCGGCCACGACGCCCCTTCGGTGCTGAGCGCTTCGCGCCTGGTTCAGACGGCCGGCGAGATGGACGCCCGCATCTATCCGATCTTCTTGCTCTCGGGGGAGCGCTTCGGGCGCAACTGGTCCAACAGGGCACGCAAGCGAATGGAGTCGTTAGCGCAGAAGACGGGCGGGAAACTGTTCACGGCCCGCTCCGTGGCAGACATCGATCCGGTCCTGCCGCACCTTGCGCAAGAAATGCGCAGCGTTTACGAGATCGCCTACTATCCGGCCGACCAAGAGTTCGACGGGAGTTGGCGGCGCGTGACCATCAAGGTCGATGCTCCCGGCGCCAGAGTCCGGGCGCGGCCGGGGTACTTCGCGGAATAGGGTCAAGACTACTCACGCTCAGCGCATGCATCGTCCTGTGAAGGACGTGATGGCAGGCATGAGGAATCCAGATTACTCCGAAGTCACAGCCCACTGAAAGCGGGGAACATCTGCCGATCAGGCACCTGATCTAATCAACATGAAACACCTGCTTGATGCATGCTAAGCATCTGATCAGAAACGAGTTAACTATGTCTAAAGATCGTGTCCAATTCCAGCCGCTGCGCGGCGGTGTGGAACTTGATGACGCCTGTCTGCGCGGGGAGACCAGCGGGGGCAAGCGGCGGCGCGGCACGGCCCTGCCATGGGGGACGACGATCAGATGCGCCAGAGAACGCAGAAACCGTTGCGCCGGAGCCGCGTGCTCGTCTATGATCGGCGCGTTGGGATGGCCAAGGCCAAGATCCCAGAGCAAACAGAGAACGCTCCACGCTCGCCGGCATTGTCCATGAAAAGACTCCACCACCTCTTCCTCTGCTCCCTCTTGGCCTCCGCCCTGTGCGCCCAGTCCAGCGCCGATCCGCGGAGCCGCCGTAACAAAGGAACGAATCTCAAGCCTGCAACCGTGGCCGTGTTCGCTCCTGAAGACTTCTACGGGATGCCCTATCGGCTGATCCAACCGCTAGAGATCGAGGATGGTGTTCGCTACCCCGTGATTCTGAACCTGCATGGCCGAGCCGGTATCGGGGACGATAATCTCAGCTCGCTTCGCCCCTGGTCAGCCACCTTCGCCGATCCGGAATGGCGCGCCGCGTATCCCTGTTTCGTGGTCACGCCGCAATCTTGGTCATCCTGGGCGGCATTCAACGAACGCCCTCCGGCATTGACACCCGAGATCATCGCGCAGTTTCCGAAGATCTGGCAGCGCTTCATGCAGGCGCGATCCTCTGACGGAGCTGAGTTGTCCACCGGCAGTCTGACCATGACATTCCTACTGCTGGATCAAATGGCGAGGGAGTTCCCGATCGATACCGACCGGGTCTACGTATTGGGACATTCCATGGGAGGCTTTGGCAGCTGGAATGCGATCTGGACGGATCCAGAACGGTTTGCCGCGGCCGTTCCAAGCGCCGGCGGGCTGCCTCCGTGGAAAGACCCGGCGAAATTCAAGGACGTTCCAGTCTGGGCCTTCCATGGGACCGACGATCCGACCGTGCCGTACGCGTTCAGCCAACAGATCTTTGACCGACTCGCTGAAGTTGGCGGCAACCTCAAGCTGACCGCCATGGACGGCGTTAGGCACGGCTCCGCCGCCCACGCCTTCATCTATGAAGGCGATGATCCGGAGAAAGGCTGGATAACGTCCAGCGCCAGCGAGCAATGCGACCCGACCCCCAAGATCTGGGACTGGCTCTTCCGGCAGAAACGATAGAGCTGGTCGATCTCGTGCCGCGTCTCGCCTACGTCGCCGCGCGGACTCCGCCACTGCCCTAGCGGCGCTAACTCGATCATTTCGGATAGCGTGCTTGCGCAGGTGCTTGTATGGAGCATCCCCGCCCTGCGATGCCGGAGTGGCGGTGGGGTTCTTGTCGGACCATGTTGCCGATTCCGAAGGCAAACACTCGGGCACGTGTGCCCTTGCTAGACTGTTGCTCGCAATGCGGTCTCGGCGATCGTTCCTAACCATGCTCGGCGGCGCATCACTAGCGCCCCGAGTAGCCCTGCCCCAAACGAAGGGAAAACTAAAGATCACCTCGGTCGAAGCGGTGCCGGTGCGACTGTGGTCGCGCTCCTCGCAGGGACGCTTGCCAGAATTCAAGGGACCGTACGATCCGGCCCGCTGGCGCTACAGCGGGCCGTTTTCGCAGCTCGCCAGCGCGATCGTGGTCGTCATCAAGACTGACCAAGGCATCACCGGATACGGATTCGGCGCTGGCGGCGGGGCTGCCGCCGAGATCATCCACGGCCACCTCCGGCACCTGTTGGTCGGCAGTGACCCGCTCAATGTCGAGTTGCTGTGGGACCAGATGTACTCCTCCGGCATCTACTACGGCCGGCGCGGCGTCTTCGTGATGGCATTGAGCGGAATCGACAACGCGCTCTGGGACATCGTCGGCAAGTACGCGGAGACACCGGTCTACAAGCTCATCGGCGGCGCGACCCAAGAGAAGGTGCCCGGCTATATCACGAACTCCGATCCTAGCGTGGGCCTGGGCCTGGGCTTTGAGAACTTCAAGCTGGGGATACCGGAAGGGGTCTTGAACGGCGCCGCCGGCATGGACCGGATTGAAGCCAGGATCAAGCGTGCGCGCGACGCGATCGGGCCGGAGCGCACGTTGATGATCGACTGCGGCTGCCGCTGGAACGACATCGGCTACACGCTGGAGATGGCCGAGCGGCTGGAGCCGCTGGGCCTGTACTTCATCGAGGAGCCGCTCTCGCCCGACAACATTCTCGGCTACAAGCGGCTGGTCGACGAGATCGACAGCACGCTGATCGTCAGCGGCGAGCACGAATACACGCAGTACGGCTACCAGATGCTGCTGCACCATGGCGGCACCGAGATCCTCCAGCCGGACATCAGCTGGTGCGGCGGCCTCACCGCGCTGCGCAAGATAGCCGTCATGGGCGCCGAGCGCGGCCTGCCGATCATCCCGCATCGCGGCAGCAGCCTGTACGGCATGGCTATTGTCCTGACTGCGAATGCTCCGCTGGCGGAAAGCTTCGGCACAGGAGACGACGCGACAGACCTGATGCTGGCGATGTCATCGCCGTTCGAGGGTGGTTACTACTATGCGAAGGACAAGCCTGGGTTCGGTACAGACCTCACAGACAAGTTGGTCCGCGACCACGCGGGCAGCAGCGCGCTCTAGCCTGGCAGGCGGCCAGCCCGGCCTGTCGCGCCGCCAGTGGCTGGCGGCGCTCGCGCTCGCGCCCGGACTGCGTGCGCTGGCCGCGGATCCGGATGACTTTCGAGGCATCTACCCGATCGTTGCCACGCCTTACCGCGACGATGGCAAGGTGGACTTGCAGACCCTTGCCAAGGAGGTTCGCTTTCTGGATCGGGCGGGCGTTCACGGTATCGTCTGGCCGCAATTGGCAAGCGAATATGCGTTGCTGACCTTCGAGGAGCGCATCGCGGGTGCCGAGGCGATCATGGAGGCATCCAAGGGGCTGCGGCCCAAGGTCGTGATCGGCGTGCAAGCTGCCGACACCGAGACCGCCGTGCGCTACGCGGAGCACGCCAAGTCGATCGGCCCGGATGCCATCATCGCCCTGCCGCCTCGGAAGGGCCGCCAGACGGAGTTCGATCTGGACGCCGTGGCCCGCTACTACCAAGCCGTCGCCGAGGCGGGCGGGCTGCCGATGTTCATGCAGGCCATCGGCAACATGAGCGTCGAATTCGTGGCGCGCATGGTGCGGGAAATCCCCAACCTGCACTTCGTCAAGGACGAGGCCGGCCATACCCTCAGCCGCTTGACTGAGTTCGCCGAGCTAGAAGGGCCTGATCGCCCGCGGGCCTTCACCGGCGGCCATGGCCGCACGCTGATCGAAGAGATGGCGCGCGGATCGGCGGGCACGATGCCCGCCGCATCTTGGGTAGACCTGTACGTCAAGGTCTGGGACCTGTGGCACGCCGGGCAGCGCAGCGAGGCAATGGAGATGTTCACTAGAGCGCTGCTACTGATCGCAAAGGCCAGCGCCCACGGCCTTCCCGCCCTAGCCTACGTGCTGCACCTGCGCGGAGTATTCCCCAACTGGAAGGTGCGCACTCCCGGCGCACGCGAGTTGGACCGGCACGCTCGCGAGCAGCTCGAGGCGACGCTGGAATTCGTGCGACCCCACCTGACCGCATGATGGCGCTGGGCAAGTTGCTGGTAGCCGCCGGTTTGGCGCTGCTGGTGCTGGGCGCGATGATTTTGCTGGCGCCCAGGTTGGGCCTGCCCGCGCCCGGCAAGCTGCCGGGGGACTTGGTCTACAAGAGCCCGCGCTTCACCCTTTACTTCCCGTTGGCCACCTGCGTCGCCATCAGCGCGCTTCTCACCGCGCTGTTCTACTTCGCGGGGCGTCGCTGAGCTCACCAGTGAAACGTGCGAACGGGCTGCAGGCTCGCTGTCTGGAGCTATGGGATGATGTAGCCGTCATGCGCGCCTTGGCAGTAGTGTTCGGCCTCTTGGTCACCGTTTCTTCCGTCCCAGCTCTTGCCGGGGGTCCTTCCCCGGAGATTCCGTTCAAGAAGCGGGTGATCGACCTGGGCAGGAACGAGCCCTGCGCGGTGGCAGATCTCAATGGCGACGGCTACCTGGATATCGTCTCTGGCGAGAACTGGTTCCGCGGGCCGGAATTCCAGCCCAAGAAGTTCCGCTCGTTCTACTTCTTCAACAACTACATCGACGACTTCTCCGACATGCCGTTCGATGTCGATCGGGACGGCCACGTTGACGTGGTGAGCGTCTCTTGGGGCGAGCGGAAGATCGCGTGGTGGCGAAACCCTGGCCGCGCAATCGGCGAGTGGGTCGAGCAGCGCATCCACGAAGGGCTCTCGGTCGAGTTCGCGCTGCAGGTGGACTTGGATGGCGATGGAGAGGCCCGGGAGGTGCTGCCGCAATTCGGGGGCAGGCCGGCCGACAAGACCTCGTGGTTTGAGTCGCCCGGGCCGGACGGCAAGTGGGTCGAGCACGCGGTCAAGCTCGCCGCCGACGGGCACGGGATCGGCGCCGGCGACGTGAACGGCGACGGACGCATGGACATTCTCACGCCCAAGGGCTGGCTGGAAGGGCCCGCGGACCCGCGCAAGACGCCGTGGAAGATGCATGCCGAGTTCGAAGTCGAGGAGCACGCGGGCTTCCTGCACGTGCTGGACATCGATGGCGACGGCCTCAACGACATCATTGCGCCTCACGCCCACAGCTACGGCATTTACTGGCTCAAGCAGGTTCGCGGGGACTCTGGCCAGCGTGCCTGGGAGCGGCACACGATCGACGATTCCTGGTCGCAGGCGCACGCCTCGACCATGGCCGACCTGACCGGCGACGGGCGTCCGGAACTCATCACCGGCAAGCGGTTCTTCGCGCACAACGGCCACGACAAGGGCGGGCGCGAGCCCCTCGGGCTGTACTGGTACGAGTACGCGAACAACGGCAAGCAGTGGGAATGGCTGCGCCACACGATCCACTACGGCGGCCGCGTGGGCACCGGCATGCAGATTCCGGTGGTCGATATCGACAAGGACGGCGACTTGGACATCGTCGTCGGCGGCAAGGGCGGCGTCTTCCTGTTCGAGAATCTCACGCGCTGAGCGACCGGCTGCGGCGCCTGCCCAGGCTCAGGCAAGCGCTGCCAGCGCGATGTCGTCGAACGAGAAGTCCGGCCAGTTCCGAAGCGTGCCGTCGGAGCCGCTGTACCACTGCCATGTCTGGCGCAATCCATCGGCCAGCGACACTGGTTCGAAGCCCAGCTCCTCGCGTGCACGCGTCACATCCAGGGTGATGGGAGGCATGTCGAAGTATTGCCCGAAGTAGTACGGCGGCTGGAAGACCTGGCCGCCCAGCTCGTGGGCTGTCTCGCGCGGGATGTAGCGCAGGTCGGGTTCGATGCCAGCCGCCTCCCCGAGCATCCGCACGAAGTCATCCTGCCGCACGGGCCGGACATGCGCGACGTTGTACGCTCGGCCGGCCGCCACTGGGGTCTGGGTGGCCAGCAGTGCGGCTTCGACCAGATCCCTGACAAACACGAAGTGCATCAAGCGGCTGCCGTCCCCCGGCACTAGGATCGGGCGTCCCGCGGTCAGGCGGTCCCAGAAGAACGCTTCGCGATAGAACGGATTGCGCGGGCCGTAGACAAACGGCGGCCGGAGGGTTGCGGTCGGCACGCCCTGCTCGGCATACAGTCCCAGCAGGGCCCGCTCGGAGTCCGCCTTGTTCCGGCAATAGATATCGGGACAGTCGGGAGGCGCTAGCGGTGCATCCTCGTCACGGTCGAGGCCGTCCCCGTAGGCTGCGCAGCTGGAGACGAATACGTACCGTCGCAAGTTGTCTCCGCAGGCCGCGGCCGCGGCGAGGACTTGGCCCCCTGTCGTGCCGCGCTGCCAGTCGTAGACGTTGTCGAACACCAAGTCGTAGCCGCCCTTTACGGCTTTCGCCACGGCAGCCGTGTCGTTGCGGTCGCAGTGGATCTCCCGCGCGCGGCCGGCGAACGGATTGTGGCGGCCACGGTGCAGGATGGTGACATCGTCGCCGCGCTCGAGCAGGCGTGCGACGAGCGCTTGGCCGATGAACAGCGTGCCGCCGATCACCAACACGCGGTCCATGCTCGGATCCTGGGATCTGTTCTGAGGCCCTGCTAGGCCTTGGCGCGGACCCGCAGTGCGATGCCCACTTCGGCCAGATTTCGGTCTGGCACCGTATTCGGCGCTTCGCACATCAGATCGGTGCCCTTGGCGGTCTTGGGGAAGGGAATCACGTCGCGGATCGTAGCCTCGCCGGCGAGCAGCATGACCAAGCGGTCCAGTCCCAGCGCAATGCCTCCGTGCGGGGGCGTGCCGTACTGCAGTGCCTCCAAGAAGAAGCCGAAGCGATGGTTCGCTTCTTCGGCAGCCAGTCCCAGAGCCTCGAAGACCTTCGACTGCACGTCCTGGCGGTGGATACGGATCGACCCTGAACCTAGCTCGACTCCGTTGAGGACCAGGTCGTAGGCCTTGGAGCGGCACGCTTCCGGATCGGCGATCAACTTGTCGATATCCTCGTCGTGGGGCGACGTGAACGGATGGTGGGCCGGCGTCCAGTCGCCCTCGTTGGCGTCCCACTCGAACATCGGAAAATCGGTGACCCAAAGGAAGCGCAGGTCATCGTCCTTGAGCAGGCCGTGGCGATCCGCAAAGGCTGCCCCGATAAGCTGCTTGAGATTGCCCGCCGCGGCCAAGACCGCTTGGTCGGGGCGCGGCCCGGAGAGGGGTTTCGCGCCGGTGACGAGCACGAGGAAATCCTGCTCGTCGGCTTGCAGGCGGTCCCTGACCGCCTGCATCTGCTCCGGCATCTTCTTTGACAGGCCCCGGAAGTCGTCAAAGATTCTCAGGTTCTGCTCCGCGGCGAATTCACGGAATTGTTCGCGTTCGCGCCGGGTCAGCTGCCCCACTGCGGGAGTGCGGATTGCGACCAGCGGGCCCTGCATCGGGAGGTCTTCCGGAGCCAACAGGTCCGTCACCACGGCCATCGGTGGCAGGCGCAGGTCGGGCTTGTCGCTGCCGTAGCCTTCCATCGCTTCGGCGTAGGTCAGCCGCGGCACTGGCAGGTCCGGCTCGCGGGCCCCGGCCGCCGCGCACACGCTTGTCATCAGCCCCTCGACGACGGCCAGCACGCCGTCTTCGTTGACGAACGACATTTCGACGTCGATCTGGGTGAACTCGGGCTGCCGGTCGGCGCGCAGGTCCTCGTCGCGGAAGCAGCGCACGATCTGGAAGTACCGGTCGTAGCCGCCGACCATCAGCAGCTGCTTGAACAGTTGCGGAGACTGGGGCAGGGCATACATCGAGCCGAGCTGGATGCGGCTCGGCACTAGGAAATCCCGCGCGCCTTCCGGCGTCGAGCGAGTCATGAAGGGGGTCTCGATTTCCAAGAACCCTTGGTCGCTGAGTGATTTGCGAACGGCTGCGTTGATGTCGTGGCGCAGTTGGATGTTGCGCTGCATGCGGGGGCGGCGCAAGTCGATGTAGCGGTACTTGAGGCGCGTGTCCTCGCCGACGCTTGTGCGATCCTCCTCGTCGAGCTGGAACGGCGGCGTCTTGGAAGTGCTCAGAACCGTCAGCTTTTCGGCGACCAGCTCGACCGTGCCGGTGTCGAGATTCGGGTTGTAGGTCTCTTCGGAGCGGCGAATGATCGGCCCCTCCACGGCGATCACGTACTCGCTGCGCAGGGCCTCCGCGCGTTCGTGGGCCTCGGGGTGGGTCTCGGCGTTGAACACGACCTGCGAGATTCCGCTGCGATCGCGCAAGTGCAGGAAGAGCAAGCCCCCGAGGTCGCGCTTGCGGTGAACCCAGCCCATCAGGACCGCGCTCGTCCCGATGTCGGAGTCGCGGATTGCCCCGCAATAGTGGGTTCGCTCCAGCGATCCCAAGGGCTGGGTCTGGAGGGCTTCTGGCTCTTGATCCGGCATCAGGTCTCGTCCAGGTACTCGCGCGACAGCTCGACGTAGTGCTCGGCGTTCGTGCGCGTGCGTTCCACTTCCTCGTCACTCACGCTGCGCTTGACCTTGGCGGGCACTCCGGCCACCAAGCTGCGTGGCGGCACTACTGTGCCGCCCAGAACCACCGCTCCGGCCGCAACGATTGAACCGGCTCCGATGTGTGCCTTGCTCAAGATGGTCGAGCCCATGCCGATCAGGCAGTCGTCTTCGACCACGCAGCCGTGGACCGTGCAGGAGTGTCCAACGACCACGCGGTCGCCGATCGTCAGCGGCGCGTCTGCGTCCTCATGCAGGCAGCTATTGTCCTGGATGCTGGTGTCTTCGCCGATGGCGACCTTGGAGGTGTCGGCCCGCACGGTGACGTTGCACCAAACGCTGGACTGGGCGCCGACGCTGACATCCCCGATCAGCACGGCGCTCGGGTCGATGTAGGCGCTGGGCGCGACGGCTGGCCGAGCGCCACGAAAGCTTCGAATCATGGCAATCCGAGGGTCCGCTACGGTCTGGGGGGAAAAGTGTGACGGGTCGAGTCAGGCTGTCACATCACCGAGCGGCGAACTGACTTCAAACATAGCACCACGGGGCAAGCGTTGGAAAGGTCGACCAGCTTGCGCGTCGCGTCTTGACTCGCCCACATCAATCCCGGCCGCTTCGCAGGGGTCGGGGCCGGCCATTCCTGGCCTACTGTCCGCTTGCGCTTCGGGGCGTGACGCACGCCTCCGTACACGTCGCGCAGCAATGGCTGCGACGGGCCACCCTCTGCTGGCAGGCGGAGGGATCTCCGAGCCGCCGCAGCGGCGGCTCGCCCAACCTGCGGTACTGCGCCGAGCGGGTCCCAGAAACCGGCGGCTCTCCTCGGCAGGTCCCCGACATAAGGACAGTGAACGGTACGCGCCCCGACGTCGCGCGCGCACCACTTGCTGTGCGAGATCGATTCCAGTGGCAGCAAGACCGCTTCATGTGTTGAATTTCGCAGTAGATATGCGGGAAACATACAGTTATCCGCATATGATATGCTGAAACTGTGAGCCAAATGGAACCGCTGCCACGCCGTCTCGACCTTGGTCGGGATCTGAACAGCCGTTCCGTATTCCTCTTCGGGCCGCGACAGACCGGGAAGACGACTTGGCTGCGTCAGCGCTTTCCCAACTCTCCCTTGTTCGATCTGCTGCACGGCGAGGTCTTTCTGCGCCTGTCGCGTGAGCCCGGGCGGCTGCGCCAGGAACTCGCGACCGTGGACCCCGCCACCGGCCCCGTGTTGATCGACGAGATCCAGAAACTGCCCAGCTTGCTCGATGAGGTGCACGGCCTGATCGAGAATCGCGGGTTCCGGTTCGTCTTGGCAGCAAGCAGCCCGGTCAAGCTGCGCCGCGGCGGCGTGAACCTCTTGGGAGGCCGCGCCCGGACCAGGCGGATGTTTCCGTTCGTCTCCGCAGAGGTGCCCGATTGGGACCTCCAGCGGGCGATAAACGTCGGCGGGATTCCCTCAATCTACTTCTCGGACGAGCCCATGGAAGACCTCCGAGCCTACTGTGGCAACTATCTGCGGCTGGAGATTCAGGCGGAGGGGCTGGTGCGGGGGATCGAGCCCTTCTCGCGCTTTCTCGCAGCCGCGGGCGCGAGCTACGCGCAGCCCATCGTCTTCGAGCGCTTGGGGTCCGACGCAGCCGTCCCGGCGCGCACGGTCCGCGAGTACTTCCAAGTGATCGAAGATACCCTCCTCGGGACGCTGCTTCCGCCGTTCGCTCCCCGCAAGGCGCGCCGCAAACCGGTTTCCCGCGCCAAGCTGTTCTTCTTCGATGTCGGGATCGCCAACGCACTGGCGTCGATGGGCGAGATTCTCCCGGGCAGCCCGACGTTCGGTCCCGCCCTTGAGCAACTCGTCTTCTGTGAGTTGAGTGCCTGGCTCGCCTACGCACGCGACCAGCGGAGGCTTGCCTATTGGAGGACAGAGGACGGCTCCGAGGTGGATTTCGTGATCGGCGACGAGGTTGCGGTCGAGGTTAAGGCGACCAGTTCCGTGAGCCGACGTGACCTGACTGGATTACAACGTCTCGCAGCCGAAACAACCGTGAAGCGGCAGTTCTTGGTCTGCCGGGAGTCTGTGCCTCGGCTCATTGGCGCTGTCGAGATCCTACCGGTCGAGGATTTTCTGAAGTGCCTTTGGGACGGCGAACTCCTCGCCTGACTGCCACAGCTGCCACTCCGTTTCGTCTGAAGAGCCGCGAGGGCGACCCGTCCAGGCGAGGAAATGGCTCCCCGCCAGCGGCTCCACGGGCGTCAGGCTGAGCCCCGCCCGAGACGTGCTGGCGACGATCCGAAGTCATGCCGGGCACGATTGCCGAGGCTGACGCCCGGCGTAGCCGCTGGCATGGCACGAAACTCCAAGCTCAAGAGCTCGGCGCGCAGGCCGCCGTAAGATGGGAGAGCGAGTCCATGCCGGAACAAATCGTCAAGCAGCGGTCACGAGGCTTCATTTGCGTGAACGCCCATCCAGCGGGGTGCGCCCGGAACGTGGAACGGCAGATCTCGCATGTGCGGAGCAGCATGCCTTCGAGGCCGTCGACTCGCTTGCGCAATGTCTTGGTCCTGGGGGCGTCGACCGGCTATGGCCTGTCGACGCGCATCGCGACCGGCTGGGGCTTGGGGTGCCGCACGCTGGGCGTGTTCTTCGAGAAGCCTCCGGCTGGGCGGCGCACCGCAAGCGCCGGCTACTACAACTGCGTTGCCCTGCATCAAGCTGCCGAGCGCGACGGGCTGTGGGCGCGCAGCGTCAACGGCGATGCCTTCTCCGACGAGATCAAGCAAGAGGTCGCGCATGTCATTGAAGAATCGATGGGGAAGGTGGACCTGGTCGTCTACAGCCTCGCATCGCCCAAGCGCACGAATCCCAGAACAGGTGTCACACACACTTCCAGCCTGAAGGCCATCGGGTCGCCGTTTACTGGAAAGACCGTCGATCTGGGCAACGGAACGGTGGGCACAGCATCGGTCGAGGCGGCCACACAAGCGGAGATCGACGAAACCGTGGCAGTCATGGGAGGCGAGGACTGGCGCTGGTGGGTCGAAGGGCTTGCCGACAGCGGGTTGCTGGCGCAGGGTGCGCAGACGCTGGCCTATAGCTACTACGGCCCTGCGCTGACGTGGCCGATTTACAAGGACGGCACGATCGGCGCGGCCAAGCAGCATCTTAAGGCAACTGCCGACAGTCTGAACGCCAGGTTGGAACAAGAAGTCGGCGGAGCTGCCTGGGTAGCGGTCAACAAGGCCGTCGTCACGCAAGCATCGGCGGCGATTCCGGTCGTGCCCCTGTATGTGAGCCTGCTGTTTCGAGTGATGAAGGCCAAGGGGGTCCACGAAGGCTGTATCGAGCAGATGACTCGCTTGGTCCGGGAGCACCTTGCCGCGGAACGCGGGCCGCGATGTGACGCAGGCGGGCTGATTCGCCTCGATGATCTGGAAATGCGCGTCGACGTTCAGGAGGAGGTCGCCGGGCTGTGGCCCATGGTGGAGACCGACAACTTGGCGGAATTGGCGGACTTTGCGGGATTTCGCCGGGACTTCAACAACCTATTCGGTTTCGACGTGGACGGCGTCGACTATGGCCTGCCGGTCGAGACCGAGGTGTTCTTGCCCTAGACTGGAGGATTTCCACCATGGCCCCCGAAAGCAACGTGCAGCACCGCAGGCTCGCCGCGGAGCGGGGTCCGGTGACGCTTGCGGTTGTGACCGTCAGTGACAGCCGCACGCCCAAGACCGATGCCAACGCGGCATTCCTCACAGAAGCTGTCGAACAGTCCGGCAATCTGCTGCACTCGATTCGCATCGTGCCGGACGAGCCCGATCAAGTGGCGGCGGCGCTGGACGAGCTGGCGGCCGAGGAACAGGTGCAGGTCGCGCTCTTCAACGGCGGCACCGGCATTTCGCGCCGGGATCGAACCTATGATGTTCTCAGTCGCGCGATGGAAAAGGAGCTGACCGGCTTCGGCGAGCTGTTTCGGATGCTCAGCTATGACCAGGTCGGCGCCTCTGCGATGCTCTCGCGGGCCACGGCCGGCGTCTACCGGGATACGGTTGTGATCTCCACGCCGGGCTCTCCCGCCGCCGTTCGGCTCGCCTGGGAGAAGCTGATTCAGCCGGAACTGGCCCACCTGGCCTGGGAAATCACCCGCTAGCGAGTGGCTATACTCGGGCTAGTGCCGGAGGCAGCGTGAGATCCCTGCACCCTCGCGTGTTCATCACGCTGGTCTCATTGCTAGGGCTGGCTTGTTCTGACGAGGCACCCCGGTCGGCAGCCGAAATCGAAGCGGCCGTAGAGAGCTACTTGGCCGAGCGCACGGACCTGCGGCTCGACCAAATGCAGGTCAAGGCGGATCGCATCCGCTACGACGGAGACCATGCCACCGTCTCGGTTTCTATCGTGGCTTCGGACGATCCCAAGGCGGCCATGAAGATGCTGTATCAGCTGCGACGCGACCCCGATGGCTGGAAGGTCCTGCCGCCCGAACCCGCCAGCAGTTCTCCTGCGGCGCTGCCGCCGAACCATCCGCCCACGTCAGGGCTGCCACCGGGACATCCCCCTACTGTCCAACCCAGCCCGGAACTTCCTCCGGGGCACCCGCCATTGGACGGCGGGCAGCAGTAGGCAGGATTCGAAACGGAACGGACTTATGCAGCATGAACTCTCCAGCGCCTTGTTCAAAGAGGCCCAGCAGGTCATTCCCGGCGGCGTGAACTCGCCCGCCCGGGCCTTTCGCGCAGTTGGCCGGGAGCCTGTCTTTATCGCGCGCGGCGACGGATGCCGCCTGTGGGACGTGGACGGGAACGAATACGTCGACTTCGTGGGGTCTTGGGGGCCGCTGTTCCTCGGTCACCGCCACCCTGAGGTGATCGCTGCCTTGGAAGGGGCCCTCGACACAAGTACGAGCTTCGGAGCCCCAACCGTGGCCGAGGTCAAGATGGCCGAGCTGATTTGCGAGATCGTGCCGTCCATCGAGATGGTGCGACTGGTGAACTCGGGCACCGAGGCCACGATGAGCGCCCTGCGCGTGGCGCGCGGCTACACCGGTCGCGACTTGGCGATCAAGTTTGTCGGCAACTACCACGGGCACGTCGATTCCTTGCTTGTCAAGGCCGGCTCGGGGCTGGCCACATTGGGCATCTCCGATTCCGGGGGCGTGCCGGAAGGCTTTGCCGCGACTACCCTGCCGCTGCCGTACAACGGCGCAGCCGCCGTTCAGGAAGCGTTCTCGACCTACGGCGACAGGCTCGCAGCCGTGATCCTCGAGCCGGTCGCCGGCAACATGGGCTGCGTGCCGCCTCGGCCCGGCTTCTTGCAAGCACTGCGCGATCTGTGCAGCGAGAACGGGACGGTGCTGATCTTCGACGAAGTGATGACCGGGTTCCGAGTCGCGCTGGGCGGAGCACAGTCCCTGTATGGGGTCACCCCCGACATGACCACGCTGGGCAAGGTCATCGGCGGCGGCCTGCCGATCGGCGCGTTCGGCGGCCGGCGCGAGATCATGCAGCACGTCGCCCCGCTCGGAGCGGTCTACCAAGGAGGGACGCTTTCGGGGAACCCACTGGCTGTTGCCGGAGGTCTTGCGATGCTGCGCGCACTCCGTGGCGACCCTGGAATCTATGATCGAGTCGAAGCCTCGTCCGCCCGCTTGCAGGCCGGCGTCATGTCCGCCGCCGAGGACGCGGGAGTCAAGCTGACCAGCAATCGGGTCGGCTCGATGGTGACTTTCTTCTTCACCGACCGGACCGTGCACGACTGGGACGGTGCGGCCAGCTGCGATACCGAATTGTTCGGGCATTACTTCCGCGAGATGCTGGCGTGCGGGATTTATCTGCCGTGCTCGCAGTTCGAAGCGGTGTTCGTCTCCGACGCCCACGGCGAAACCGAGATCGATCTGGCGATCAACGCTGCAGCCAAAGTGTTGGCAGGCGTCGCCGAGACGCAACCGGCGAGCCCGTCGCAGGGATGAGTTCAGACCTGCGGCACCCGCGCATCAGCGATCACGAAACGCCCTTTCTCGAGACCGTTCCAAGAGTCGAGTTCGACCTTTCCGGCCAATTCGGCCCTGCCGTCGCGTGCGGCGTTCGCCGCGAGGCGGTCTTGCCAGTCGTCCGGGGCGCTCCACCAGACGGCCTCGAATCGGCTCCCCGCGCACTCCAGTGTCGCGAACAGGTGGCCGTTAGCCGTTAACTTGTGGCGCGCGACCGAGCACGCTCGCACGCCGAACTGCGGAAACTCCAGCCCCGGGCCCCACGGCTCGAGTCGTTGCTGGGCTTGGGCGAGCGCCAGGAGCGCCTCGGCGGCTAGGTGGTTTGGCCTTAGGGCGGCATCGATGACGCGGCTAGGCTCGCACGGAATCGCTGCCGTGGCCGCGTGCTCCTTGAATCGCTCTGCGAGAAAGTCCCGCAGGTCTTCGAGTCGCTGGGAATCGATTTCTACGCCGCATGCCGACGCGTGCCCGCCGCCCTTTCGCGCGATCCCGCTCCTGACCGCAGCGACGACTGCCTCTCCGATGTTGAATTCCAATGCCGATCGCCCCGAGCCCGCCAGGGCGCCGTTGTCTCGCTGGGTGAGCGCGATGGCCGGCCATCCGGCCAGCCTGACGAGCTCTGACGCCACCAGGCCGACCGTTCCCGGCGTTGCGGACGAAGCTACGAACAGATTCACCGGGCCGCGTTCAAACGCCGCCAAGTCTGAATGGGATGCCAGCTCTGCCCGAGCCTTGTGGCCGAGTTCCTTGCGGTCTTGGTTGTGCTGGTCAAGCCGACGGGCCAAGTCCCGTGCGGCCTCCCGATCCGATTCGCGCAAGCAGCGCGCCGCAAGGTCCGACTCTCCCATGCGCGAGCCGGCGTTCAATCTGGGACCGATCCTCCAGCCGAAGTCATCAGCGGAGCAGGCCGCTCCTATGCTGGCGATCTCGCAGATCTCGGCCAAGCCATTGCCGCGGGAGGCGGCGTCGCCGAGCAAGCGGACCCCGTGGCGGATCAGCGAGCGGTTGAACGGCGCATCGAGCGGCATCAGGTCGCACGAAGTGCCGAGGGCTGCGTATAGCGTGATGCGCTGCCGGATGGCCTTGGTTTCGGCCTTGGACAGGCCCGCCTGGCGCAGGATCGAACGTGCCACGAACCATGTCAAGGCAGCGGCGCAGAGCGTGCCATGCTCGCCAGGGGATGCCGGCCAGGCGGCCCAAGGATTGAGCAGCACTCCAGCGGTCGGTGTTTGAGCGCCATGTGCGGGGTGGTGGTCGATCACCACCACATCGATTCCCGTAGCCTGGTGAAATCCGTCCAGCAGGACGCCCGCCGCCGTGCCGCAGTCCAAGACAGCGATGCAGGTGACGCCGGCGTCGGCAAGCAATTTGAGGCAGCGTTCGTTGGGGCCGAAGCCCTCTGTGTTGCGCTCTGGCACAGCGACGGCGGGCTCTTGGCCACTTGGGGCACCGGCGAGTCGGAGCGTTTCAACCAGAATCGCCTGGGCCGTAGCTCCGTCGACATCGAAGTCGCACAGGATTCCGACGCGGCCCGTCCGGGCCGCATGAAGCAGCCTTGCAGCTGCCGCGTCTGTATTGCCGGGGTCGCCCATCGCGGCGGTGCAATCTCCTAGAGATCGCAGTGCCAGAGCCTGCGGATCGAAGCCCTCCGGCTTGCGACCGGCTAACGCCTCGCCGATTACATCGGGTACGCCCAAGGCGCGCGCGAACTCCTCACAGCGCCGTGACCGGGCGGGGGAATCATCCGGCCAGCGCCAGGACAGGGTCCTCAACGCCGGAACTCCTCAAATGCTGACACGAGGTGGGAATCTCTCCAGGTCGGAAGTCACTCGCCAGGTGCTGTAGTGTCGGATGCCCGGTGCAGGCGCTCCGCGATGCCGATGTCGCGTTCGGGCCGCAGCAGGGGGAACAGGATTACATCGCGGATTGTCGGCGAGTTGGTGAGCAGCATGGTCAGGCGGTCGATGCCGATTCCCTCGCCAGCGGCTGGTGGCATGCCGTAGCACAGTGCCCGGATATAGTCCTCGTCGATTCCGTGGGCTTCGTGATCTCCGGCCGCTCGCGCCTGCGCCTGCTCCTCGAAGCGCCCCAGTTGCTCTAGCGGATCGTTCAGCTCCGAGTAGCCGTTGGCGATCTCCATCCCGCCGCAGAAGATCTCAAACCGCTCGACCCAAGCCGGATCTCTAGGCTTCTGCTTGGAGAGCGGGGACGCTTCGACCGGGTAGTCATAGATTACGGTCGGTTGGATGAGGAGGTGCTCGCAAGCGGCCTCGAACAGACCGAGCAGGGCCTTGCCGGCGGATGTCCCCTCAGGCAACGAGATGCCCTCTCCGGCCTTGCGTTCATGAATCGCCGCCAGCTCGCGGATCTTGCCCACGTCAGCTAGGTCGCCGACGTCCGGCCGCGAATCCTTGTAGGGCCAGTACTCCGCGATCACCTCGGGAAAGGTCAGCCGTTCCAGCGAGCCGAAATCGATTCTGTGCTCGCCGAATTCCGCGACAGTTTCGCCGTCCAGCGCCGCCTCCGCGCTCGCCTTCAACAGCTGCGCGCTGAAGTCTATCAAGGCGCGGTAGTCGCTGTACGCCTCGTAGAACTCCAGCATCGTGAACTCGGGGTTGTGCTGCTTGGACAGCCCCTCGTTGCGAAAGTTGCGATTGATCTCGTACACGCGGTCTAGCCCGCCGATTGTCAGGCGCTTCAAGTACAGCTCTGGCGCCACTCGCAAGAACAGGTCGACGTCCAGTGTGTTGTGATGCGTTTGGAAGGGCCGGGCCAGGGCGCCGCCGTAGACCGGTTGCATCATCGGCGTCTCGACCTCGATGTATCCGCGCTGCTCGAGGCTCGTGCGCAGCTGTCGGATAATCCGGTCCCTGGTCACAAACGTCTGCCGGACCGAGTCGTTGCTGATCAGGTCGAGCGACCGCTGCCGGTAGCGGATTTCGACGTCCTGCAGGCCATGGAACTTCTCCGGCGGGGGCAGCACGCTCTTGGAAAGGAACGCCAGCTCGGTCGCACGGACCGTGAGCTCTCCGGTCCGCGTGCGAAAAACCCTGCCGGCAACGCCGATCACATCTCCCGCGTCAAGGAGCTTGTAGAGTTCGAAGTCGCGCTCCGAGACCTCGTCGCGGCGCACGTAGATCTGGATTTGAACGCCGCCTTGCTTCAGGTTTGCGAAGCCCGCTTTGCCCTGGCGTCGCTTGGTCACCAAGCGGCCGCAGATGCGCGTGCTAGGCTGCTCCGCCTCGAGCTTGTCGCCATCGCAGGGGTCGAAGACATCCCGCAGTTCGGTGACTGTGTGCGTCGCGTCGTACTTATGCGGGTAGCGCTCGAAACCTAGCTCGGAGATCCGCGCGATCTTCTCGAAACGCTGCTGGAGAATGCGATCTTCGGGAGACACGGGGAAAACTCGACCCTAGAGCAGGGCCGGAACTCTTATTGTAGGAGCGCAGTCGTAGTACGCATCGGAGGGTTTAGGGGGACGTTAACGGGCTTAGTAGTAGTCCGAGCAGTCCATGAAGTAGCCGCAGCGATCGCAGCGCAACTTGCAGCTGCGGCTCTCCAGGCGTTGGGAGCAGTTCGGGCAGTAGAGCATTGCGTTCTGCTCCGCGCTGGTCACGGGGATATTTGGTGACGGGCGCCGTGGGTCCGCCCGCTCGTTGGCCGGCAGTCTCGTGTCGCCCTGTTCGCGGTTCATACTCCGACCTCCCGAATCACGTCCAACTTCTCGTCGCTCAGGTAGCCGTAGCGGTTCACCCAGTAACCATGCTGGCCTGCCTCGCGCGCCACCACAAGGCGCTTGCGGAAGTCGTCCACCGGCCCGTAGCCGTGGGCCAGGACGTAGACCGGCGTGTCGCCCGCGTCGCGCTGGGCTTGGTGGATCTTGCGGGTCTGCGCGGCCGGACCGACCGGGTGCGGAACGTCCGGCGGCGGGTACGAGTAGTCCTCGACCGTCGGGAGGCCGTCGTCATCGGCGATGTCGAGCCAGCGCACCAATGCGCGAGCAAGCAGTCTGCTGGACAGGCCGGGATTCGCGGCCAAGATCTGGTCTCCGTAGAAGCGCAGCATCATTGGCCAATGCATGGTGTACAGCTTGCAGCTGATGGCCGACGAGTGTTTGGCGACGCGCCGGAAGTCCATGCCGGACGGAATCGTCCAAGGCGGTGGGAAGGCATTCGGCAGCAGTTCCATCGACTGCCCGCCCGCCTCGTTGATCGTGGAGCGGAAGCCGGCGATCATGTCTTCGACCAAGGCTGCCTTGAAGCGCAACCAAGCGGCCACGCCCGGATAGTCCGAAAGGAGCCGAAGCAGGTGGTAGCGCCCGCCATCGGCATCCTCAGCCCACGGAATGAGATCGGCGTCGGTCAGGCCGCCGTGCAGTTTCTCGTAGAGCCTGCCCACGTCCCGGCGCATGCGCTCGAAGGGGAAGCCCATGCGCTCCGCTGCCCGCTCGGCGTGGTAGGAGAAATCCAGGAATACCGAGTCGAGGAAATACGGGGGGTACTCCGGCCAGTCGACGCGCAGTCCATCGAGGTCGGGATACTGCTGGACAATGTCTCGGAGCAGGGCGTGCTCGTAAGCCAAGATGTGCGGGCTGGCCAAGCTACCGTTCTTGGCTAGCCGGCGCGGCGGAATCGTTCCGTTCGGCAACAGCGCCCGGTCGGCATCGACCGGGCCGCCGAACTGCACTCGGTACCCGGGCGGAATCGCGGCCTGCACTTGGAAGTAGACCCGAATTCCGCGCTTCTTGGCCGCTGGTATGAAGTCGTGCAGCAGGTGCCCTTGGCTGCGCGTCAGGTCGGTAGGCTCGGAGGGGCGGTAGCGCAGGCCGGCGTAGAGCGAGAGGTTCGGCTCGAAGCTTGGCGCCGTCTTGACCCAGACCTCGCGTTTGCCAAAGAGCGGGCGATCGAGCAAGCGCACCGCGCCGGCGTTGGCGTCGGCAGGAGGCTCGCGCTGACCGGTTTCGCGGTCGGCCTCTTCCATCAAGTACGGGGATGTCGCGACGGCGTTCGCGCCGATGTTGCTGAGGTTGTCTAGCAGCCCCTCGATGCCCTCGCTCTGGATGTATTCGGGTAGAACTGTTACTCCGAGCAGTTTGCCGTCCGCCATGCGCGCAATATATCAAGTCCGATGCGACAAGACCATAGCTGAGGTGAGTCTCCCAATGCTGCGACGTCGCCTGGGAGGCCATTGGCAGCACGGCAGGCAAGCCTTGCGCGAGAGTCTTGGTTCGCGACGCGCTTCAGCCATAGGTGACGCAACGACCATTGACGGGCTTGGCCGATCGCGCGATTGGCTCATCGGGAGTGTGATAGGTTAAGAGAAATACTACAGAGCGTGGGCCTGTGGCGCAGTTGGGAGCGCGCCTCCATGGCATGGAGGAGGTCGAGGGTTCGAATCCCTCCAGGTCCACCATCCTGATCAGACTTGTAAATTATTGAATCTAATATGCTTAGACAGGAATGAGGACATCTTCTACCGCTAGAGATACCCCTTTGGGATTTGATCAAATACCAGATTTCGCCGGGTAGGCCACGCTTACGCCGCTCGATTTCCGCGGACTTGGGGGCGAAAGCCCACTGAAGACGTCGGCCACTCAGCTGTCTTGCGGGCGGCACGCTCGGCCCTCGGGCCCGACGCGAACCACTTAAGGAGAACCAACAGCATGCCATCCACCACAAACCTGTCGCGCAGGAGAACGCAAGCTCGCAATGCCGTACTGGGCCGGACCTTGCCAAGTACGATGTCCACCTCGTCGATATGGACGCAGCCGGACGCGCCGTCTTGCGCCCCCACCTCACCGAGCTCGCCCTCTTGCGGCTAACCGCCAACCTGCCTGCGTGTCCGATCGGGATGGAGGCCTGCTCCGGCTCCCACTATCTTGGCCGGACCTTGCTGGCGCAGGGGCACGAACTCTGTCTGATGCCGCCCAACTACGTGAAGCCCTATGTCCAGAGCGAGAAGTCCCGGGTTTCACAATGCACCTCTTTGTGGTTTATGGCCATGAACCGGGCTAGGACCTCTTCAACCAGTCGGACTAGGGCTCGGACGACCTCTACCGGCGCGCCTCCGAAGACCTACGTAGCTCGACGAACGAGACTATAGTGGTCTCAATGACCACCGCGTCGATTTCGGAACTGAAGGCAAATCTGTCCCGCTATGTCAGTGAAGTTCGGCGTGGGGGCGAGGTCCAAATCCTTGATCGCGGAAGGCCCGTCGCAAGGCTTGTGCCTGCCGCAGCCGGGAATGATCGAGAAGCGCGAGACAGGCTTGTCGGTCGGGGATTGCTCCGGCCGGGAGCCGGCAATGCGGCTGTGATTCTTGAGGAACCTCCTTTAGAGCTTCCGGTGAGCATTCTGGACGCGCTGCTCGAAGATTGGGACGACCGGTTGTGAACTATTTTCGGACGGCTAAACACCCATGGCCGCGTGCAGCCACCCCGTATGCATGAAACGGTCGAGGCGATCGTTCACTGGGCTCTTGTGCGATCCTATGGTCTTGAGCTTGAGACGCGGGTGCGCTTGCCTGCATTGGAATCAGCGATCGGTTCGGGCCATAGAACGGGGCTGCCCGGATTGGCGTGACGATCCGACGTTGGGCTAGCGCCCCTCGCAGGTGGTCGCTCATTGGAAGTGAGCGCGGGTGGGGGAGGTTTGTCCGCAGCCTCGGCTTGTTTCACAGTAAAGGACGAGCGAGGGAAGTGGCGGAGAAGCCTGAGCTGAAGGTCTCCACCCGCAATCCGATGTTGTGACATGGGAGCGTCTATCAGTGCTCCGGTAGGGACGATCACGATTTCACTATGATAATGTGACGAATAATGCTACTTTGTTAGTGTCATGTCTGCGAGCGCTGCACCGCGAGCCCGCAACGTCATCGCGGATCTAGCTGCCCGTGGTCGGTATCACTTCACCTCGTCTGAGCTTCGCTCGGCACTAGGGGTATCCGAGCAGGCGGCACGCCAGGCCCTGAGCCGCGTCGCAGCCAAGGGGGAGATTGCAAGTCCGGCGCGGGGATTCTATGTCATCGTTCCGCCTGAGTATAGGCGGCTTGGCTGTCTGCCGGCGGACCAGTTCGTCCCGGCGCTGATGGAGCACCGGAGCGCCCCGTACTATGTCGGATTGCTCTCGGCGGCGCAGTACTACGGAGCGGCCCATCATCGCCCGCAGGAATTCCAGGTGATGTTGAGGAGGAACCGGCCGGCGATCATGTGCGGTTCCGTCAGCGTTGCCTTCGTCGCGCGCAGGGCACTCACTGCCGTGCCAGTACAGAGCTTCAACAATCCGCGCGGGACCGTTCTGGTCTCGACGGTGGAAGCGACGGCGGTCGATCTAGTCGGGTACATGCATCGCGCCGGAGGCGTGGACCGGGTGGCGGGCGTGCTTTCCGAACTCGGTGAGGATATCGATCCGGAGCGCCTAGTCGAGGCTTCGGCGTCCGCCTCGATCCTTTGGGCGCAGCGCCTAGGCTACCTCCTCGAGCATGTCGGTGCTGGGGATAAAGCCGCATTTCTCAAAGAGCACGTGATGCGGCGCGCTAGGAACTACACGAAGCTCCTGCCGGGCTCGGGCGTCGGAGGTGCGGTACGTTCGAAGGACTGGCGGCTGTTCGTGAACGCAGGCGTCGAGGTGGATGCGTGATCCCGCGGGACTACATCACCCAATGGCGGGAGCGGGCGCCGTGGAGCGAGGACTTCCAGGTTGAGCAGGATCTGATCGTCAGCCGCGCCCTAATCGAGATCTTCTCCAACGCAGTTCTGGCCGGTGCGCTCGCCTTCCGGGGAGGTACGGCGCTGTACAAGCTCTACCTGACGCCGCCCGCGCGCTACTCCGAGGACATCGATCTGGTGCAGGTCGGGCCAGGGCCTGCTGGCCCCTTGATGGACGGCTTGCGAGAGGTCCTCGATCCTTGGCTGGGCGAAGCGCGGTGGAAGCAGTCTCAGGGCCGGGTGACGCTCAGCTACCGGTTTCTGTCCGAGGACGTTCCGGCGATGAGGCTACGTCTCAAGGTCGAGATCAATTCTCGCGAGCACTTTGCGGTGTGGGGCTTCACGAAACGCGCCTTCTCGGTTGACTCCCGGTGGTACTCAGGAATGGCCGATATCACGACCTTCCAGATCGACGAGTTGCTGGCGACAAAGCTGAGAGCCCTCTATCAGCGCCGCAAGGGTCGGGATCTCTTCGACCTAGCGATGGGACTTGCCGACGAGCGAAGCGATCCCGAACGGATCGTGGCCGGGTTCAGAGGGTGCTTGGAACGGGAGGGTGGTTCAGTGACCCGCGCGATGTTCGAACGGAATCTCGCGGGCAAGATCGGAAATGCGCAGTTTAATGCCGACATGAGCGCGCTACTTAGACCGGGCTTCGAGTGGCGACCGGTCGAAGCGGCGCAGACAGTCTCCGAGCGGTTGATCCGGCTACTCCCGGGCGAACAGTGGAAGGGGGATTCGGGGGCGTAGGTGTATTGCGTGGGACATGCTGTGACCCTGAAGACGATGGAGATGCCACTGGGAATCATCTGGAAGACTCTCGTTGGAGCCAGTGCGGCCAGTATGGCGTCCCTAGCGGTCAGCGTTCGTTTCGGAGTCAATATCCAGCTGATGGACCTGAATCGGCTCACCCAGACATTCCATCCGGGATTTAGAACTGATGGCGGCAACAATGGTGACTGGACTTGTTGGCGGTATCGTTTCGCAACACAAGGGCCGGGCGCGTTTTCCGGATCTCAGCGCCGATGGTCGGTTCGAGATTGACCAAGACCAGATAGATGTCTCCCTTCTTTGGTCGAGTGACGAGGGCTAGTCGGGAAGGACGAACCATTCCTCACCGATCTCTCGGTCACGCTCGGATCGAACCTTCGCACCTAGCTCGAGCTGCTCTCGAAGGTTCGCTTTCCCCTGGTCATTGATGAAGCGTCTCACGGCTTCGTCAATTAACCGCGAGCGCTGGCCTCGGGACACAGCACGATCGAGCATCCTGACCGTCTGTTCGGGCAGCGTGATGGTGAGCCTTCGGTTCATTGGGGACCTCGTGCCAAGCGACTCTGACTCCCTGACGATACACACTCTCCGTGTGTGTAGATGTGCCTTTACCAGTGTCGGGCAGGGCCTGAGCCATAGGAAAGCACGGCTTGGACTCTTGGGATCAGGCCGGCTATTGGGTAGACCCCTATTTGTGGAGCTCCATTGACGCAACCCTTGCTGCCCTTGTACTTCTACAGGAAAAACGATTAGTATGGAGTTGTAGAAGCGCAAGGGGACGTTTTGTCGCACATCGACCTTCCGCAGGGCACTCTGGACCTGCTGATTCTCAAGACCCTCAACCTCGAACCGCAGCATGGCTGGGGGATCTCGGAAAGGATCCGGCAGATCTCCCGCGAAGTTCTCCAAGTCCAGCAGGGATCGCTGTATCCGGCGCTTCATAGACTGGAACGCCGAGGGTGGATTCAGGCGAAATGGGGCGTGTCTGACAACAATCGGCGCGCCAAGTACTACGAGCTCACGCCCGCGGGGCGGAGGCAACTCGACGATGCATCCGCCTCGTGGCGGAAGCTGTCCGCCGCCGTAGAGATCATTCTTGACACGGCCTAGCCGGAGGAGATGTTGCTTAGGGACCTGCTATATCGAGGGCGTGCGCTATTGCGGCGCAAGGCCATGGAGGACGATCTCGACTCGGAGTTGCAATTCCACCTTGACCGACTGACGGAACAGCATGTTCGCGCCGGAAAGGCGCCAGACGAGGCCCGGCGGCTCGCGAGGATAGCCTTGGGAGGCGTTTCTCAGGTCAAGGAGCAGTGTCGAGAGTCCTGGGGGGTGAGCTGGATCAATACGCTCGTTAGGGATCTTGGCTCCGCGCTGGTCCGCATGCGGCGATACCCTCGCTCTGCAGCTGTGGTCGAGAGCAGTCTGGCGCTCGGCATCGGAATGAGCGTCGCCATGTTTTCGCTGGTGGACGCGGTTCTGTTGCGACCCCTGCCGTTCCCGGACCAGGATTCGATTTATGTCATCCAAAAGGCAGACCCTCTCGCCGGAACCCATGTCGAGGAACTCGCATACCCGGAGCTGGTTGATCTCCAAGAGAGCATCCCGGGGTTTGAGTATGTGGCTGCCACTCCGACCTCCCTTTACGGCTACGCCAGGGTGTTGGAGACCGAGACGGCCGATCCGGTCCAGCTGGAAGCCTCTCCCGTATCGCACGACTTCTTCCGCGTCCTCGGTGTCACCCCCCGCCTGGGTCGGGGATTTATCGATTCGGACGAGCGGGTTGGCGCACCGCCGGTCGTTGTGATTTCGGATCGAACATGGCGCGCACATCTAGGCGCGGATCCCGGCATCATTGGGCGGACGGTGCGTCTCAATGGCCAGGGCCACACTGTGATTGGCGTCATGGCGCCGGGCGTCGAGTTTCCACGGGGCGCTGCCCTTTGGGTTCCGCTCGGGATCGTGCAGCGAGTCGTCGAGAGTCGCGGCGCGACTTTCCTGCAAGCAGTGGCGCGTGCCAAGCCCGGCTATTCACGCCAACAGGTCGATAGCGATGTGAGCGCGCTCTTCAAGCGACTCGCAAGCGAATACCCGGAAAGATACAAAATCTCGCAGCGGGGGGTCGTGACGCCGCTGGTCAACTATTGGACCGGATCGGCAAGGATTCACTTGTGGATCGTCCTCGGGGCCTCTCTGCTCCTCCTGACCGCGTCCGCGATCAGTTCGGGGGGACTTCTACTCTCACGCGCAGTGTCACGTCGTTCCGAGATTGCCACGCGTCTTGCTCTGGGAGCTCCGCCGAGGCGAGTTTTTGCGCAGATGGCCGCAGAGGGGGCAGTCGCAGGAGGCATCGCCGCGATCGCCGGACTGGGTATCGCGTACTTGGTAATTCGCTCGTTGGTGAGATGGCCTCCAGCCGATATTCCGCGACTGTCCGAAGCCTCCTTGGATCTAAACTCCTTTTGTTTCGCTGCGGGAGCGACGGCCTTTGTCTCTGTCGTGTGCTCGCTTGCGCCTGGATGGGCGGCCTCGCGAATGCGCCTCGAATCCGCAATCAGGGAAGGCGATCCTCGATCTTCGGTATCGCACCGCGCCAATCGGGCGCGCGACCTATTCGTTCTTGCCCAGTCCGCGGTCACCTTCGTGCTGTTGGCAACGGCCGTTCTGCTCGTGCTGAGCTATCGCTCTGTGGCGTTCGTTGAGACCGGTCTAGCGAATCGCGATGCGCTGACGTTGGATGTCTCGCTGCGCGGCCCGGGCTTGTTTCCCTCCCAAGCCTTCGACCCACGTACAACTGACGCATTCTACTCGCGTCTCTTGCAACGGTTGCGCGAGGAGCCAGGTGTCACCTCTGCAGGCGCGATCCTGTTGCGGCCGCTCGCGGGCCCCATCGGATGGGATATCCCCTACGAGTTCGAGTTTGAGGCCGCCAGTTGGGATGGCAAGCAGCGCCCCAAGGCGAACTATGAGGTCGTAACTGCCGACTACTTCGAGACCGTTGGATCACCGTTGCTGCAAGGGCGCGACTTCGACCGTCGCGATTCGGAGGAAGCGGAACCGGTCGCGATCATAAGCGAGACACTCGCCGACCAAGTGCGATCCGCTGGCTACGCGCCACTTGGCCATCGCGTCAGGCTTACGACCCGATGGAGCCCAGGCTGGATGCGAATCGTTGGCATTTCCGGAGACGCCCGCTACCGATCCGGTACTCACTCGGGCGCACACATTTTCGTGCCAATCCTACAGGCAGGGCAAGCGACTCGGCACGTCGTGATCCGCGGCCCGCGGCCCCGTCAGGAACTCTCGGCGCTGGTCCAGCGCGCGGTGAGGGAGATCGATCCCAGCCAGAATGCGGGCGACCCGCTGACAATCGGTGAACTGATCGATAGGGACACTGCACGACATCGATTCAATGTGATCCTGTTGCTTTGGTTTGGCGCGTGCGCCGTGATCCTTGCCGTAACCGCGGTCTATAGCGTGATCGCTGAGACGATGGCGGCCCGCCGGACCGAGGTCGCGATCAAGTCAGCGCTGGGTGCACAGCGAAACCGAGTTGTGCGCGATTTGGTGGTGCGCACCGTACGATTCGCTGTTTTCGGTCTTGCGGTGGGCACTGCGGCTGTGTCTGTGTTCGGCAAGCTGAGTCCGGATGTGTTTCGCGGCACTTCGGCGCGGGATCCGATTGTCCTGATCTCAGTAGCGGCCTTCCTCTTTGCTGTTTCTCTGGGCGCGGCGGTCTGGCCAGCATGGCACGCGACGCGAGACAATCGTCGGACTTTGCTGCGTGAGAGCTAGCCGCCTGCAGTGCACCAGCATGCGAATCGCCATCGCCTTGAACAGGAATCCTTGCTGATGGATTATCTGCCCCGTTGGTACGACTACCCGCCGGAAGGCCTTTGGCTAGCCCGACCCTTGCCGTTGCGTCCCGTCCCCCATACTGATTCCGTCGGCAGGTCTGAGCATGGCATCGGCACGCAAGCCGTCATCGGCGCCATTGAGCCAGCAAGAAGCCCGGTCGACCGGCCGGTCGCAACGCACATGTTCGCCTCGGCCGTGATTGGTTCGTTGTCGATGCTCGCGCTCGGCTTGGCCTAGAAGGACTGCAACGTGGACAAGGCACGCATCGGATACGCGCGGAGGAAGCGCATCCGACGGATCGTGTTGGGATCCGTTGCGGCGACGGCGTTCTTGGCAGTGGCTTGGGTGGTGTCCCGCATTGAGCCCGCCGCTCCTAGCGTGGACGCTGCCGTGGTCTTCACGGACACCGTCGAACGTGGCGAGATGTTGCGGCAAGTTCGCGGCATCGGAACGCTCGTGCCAGAGACGGTGGTCGTGATCGCCGCGAGCGACGCCGGGCGCATCGAGCGGCGCCTCGTCCAGCCCGGCCAGTCCGTAGCACCGCACACCGTGCTTCTCGAACTCAGCAGTCCGCAGGTCGAGCAGGAATACCTCGACGCCGAGGCGCAACTCAGGGAGGCCGAGGCCGACCTCGCCAACCTCCGGGCGCAGCTCGAGGACCAGCGCCTCACCCAGGAATCCGTGACCGCCGACGTGGAAGGGCAGTACCTTCAGGCCAAGGCGCAGTACGAGGCCGACCTCGAACTGTCGAAGGAGGGCCTGACGGACCAGGTCACCCTGATGAAGTCACGCGTCTCGATGGAACACCTGCGCAAGCAGTTCCAGCTGGAGCGCGCCCGCGAGGACGCCCGCAAGCCCTCGGTCGAGGCACAGTTGGCGGCGCAGAGAGCCCGCATCGCACAGATGGAAGCACTCGTGACGCTGCGCGAGGAAAAGGTCGACCAACTCAGGGTTCGGGCCGGGATGAACGGCGTCCTCCAGCTGATGGATGTTGAGGTCGGACAGCTGGTCGCCCCTGGAGACGAGCTGGCACGGGTTTCCGATCCGACGCATCTCAAGGCGGAGCTCAAGATCCCGGAGACGCTGGTGAATGACGTGGCCGTCGGGCAGCGGGCGGAGGTCGACACCCGGAACGGGCTCATCGAGGGAGCAGTCTCGCGCATTGATCCAGCGGCGATCGAAGGGACTGTGCTCGTTGACATCAGGTTGCTCGGCGACATGCCCCGAGGCGCTCGGCCCGACCTTAGCGTGGACGGGACGATCGAACTGGAGCGGCTCGAGAATGTGCTGCATGTGGGTCGTCCCATCCATGCCAGGGAGGAGAGCCTCATGGGCCTCTTCAAACTGGAGGAAGACCAAACCCACGCCGCGCGCGTCCAAGTGCAGGTGGGCAAGGTTTCGGTCAGCACGATCGAGGTGCGTTCCGGCCTGAGCGAGGGCGACAGGGTTGTCTTGTCCGATATGTCCGCGTGGGACGGCTACGACAGGATCCGGCTTGAATAGGCAGCCAGTTTGGCAGCAAAAGGAGACCTAAAGTTAGGCAATGTCAGGTTCAACAAATGGCAATGCGCCACTCATCCGCCTGGAAGGTGTGGCGAAGGTATTCTTCACCGATGAGGTCGAGACACACGCGCTTTCGGGCATCGACTTCGAGATCCGTGACGGCGAATACATCGCGATCTCGGGTCCCTCGGGCTGCGGCAAGTCGACGCTGCTGTCGATCCTCGGACTGCTCGACACCCCCACCGCAGGCGTGTACCGGCTGAACGGCAAGTCAGTCGAGGATCTGAACGCACGGCAACGGGCCCGCATCCGGAACCGCCAGATCGGTTTCATATTCCAGGCGTTCAACCTGATCGGCGATCTGACGGTGTTCGAGAACGTCGAACTACCGCTGACCTATCGAGGCATGCCGACCTCCGAACGCAAGCAGCGGGTGGGGGAGGCCCTAGAACGGGTCGGGATGGCGCACCGCATGAAGCACTACCCGTCCCAGCTGTCGGGCGGCCAGCAGCAGAGGGTGGCGGTTGCCAGGGCTCTCGGAGGCGATCCGTCTGTGCTGCTGGCAGACGAGCCGACCGGGAATCTGGACTCGAAGAACGGTGAGGCCGTGATGGAACTGCTCCGGGATGTCCATCAGGCTGGGGCCACCATCTGCATGGTGACCCACGACCCGCGGTTCGAGGCCCATGCGGAGAGAGTGGTTCGGCTGTTCGACGGGAAGCTCGTCGCATAGGGGCTCGCTGGCTGGCGGTGAAATCTGCCGTCGCTCAGCATCCCCCAGAATGAGATTAGTGACGATGGCTGGGAGGTAGCTGGGCCGAGTTCAGAGCGGGTTCTGGGTCTGCATCATGGGATCGAAGACCGCATGACTCAAGCGTGGCCGCATTGTCGCGCTAGCAGGCCCGTCGATTCCTAGCCGCCGTCTCGATCACAGTCCGGTCATCCTCCACCAGTAGTCCGCTTCATGTCACGGCGGCTGCCCAGTTCCCCGAAACCGTCAGCCGGCGTGCCAGACCTCCCCAGAAATGTGCCAGATCGGACGCAACCCGCGCCTAGCATCCGAGCGTCCTAGCTAAGTTCATGGGATCGCCGTCGTCAGCTGGGAGGGGCTCGATGGGGCTGCTGCACTCGACCTCGCTCCAAACGCGTTGGCGGGCAGTCGCACTGCATGTGACTCTGGTCCTGTGCACTGTCGCCAGCGCCCAGGACACAGTCGGAACGGGTGTGGTTCGGGGAGAAGTCGTCCGGAGTGACGGGTCTCCGGCAGAGTTTCTCCAGGTCTGTATCGCAGGCACCAGGCTGTGCTCCCCCAGCGACCAGAACGGCCGCTTCGCCCCAATCGACGCGCGACCGGGACTGGTCCAGCTCGAGGTCAGGATCGAATCTGGCGAGACCCTGCCTAGCGGAACCGTGCAAGTCCGCGCCGGGCAGACCAGTGAAGTCCGCTTGGAACTGCCGGACGTAGCTGCCATCGAGACATCGGTGACCGTCAGCGCCTCGGCCCTGCGCGTGCCGGACGAAGTGATCAGCTCGGGGGTTGCTATCCAGAATCGCGAGATCGCCAAGACGGCGGGTACCCTTCAAGACGTCTCAAGGTATGTCTCGACTCTCCCGGGAGTCGTAACCGGTTCCGCGGATTTCAGGAACGACATCATCGTCCGTGGAGGAAGCCCGCTCGAAAACCTCTTCGTCGTGGACAACATTGAAATCCCGAATATCAATTCGTTTGCCAATCTCGCTTCCGCCGGAGGTACTGTCAGTCTCCTGGACGTTCAGTTGATCGAGGATGTGACGTTCCTCACCGGAGGCTATCCCGCGCCCTACATCAACCGTCTCTCAAGCGTCATGCAAGTGGCGCAGCGCGAAGGTAGACGCGACAAGTTCCATGCGCGTGCAACCCTTGCGTACGCCGGCGCCGGCGGCGTGGTCGAAGGGCCGTGGGCCCGGGGCAAGGGGTCTTGGATCGTGTCGGCCCGTCGGAGCTTTCTGGACTTCTTCACGGACGACCTGGGGACCGGCGGCGTGCCCGTCTACTACTCGTTTACCGGCAAGGCGGTTCGGGACTTCGGGAACTTCGACCGGGTATGGGTGACCAGCATCACGGGCATTGATTCGATTCGATTGGGCCTGTCGGAGAAAACCGAACCCACCGACTCGCTCGGAGCCTTCGACATTCGATACGCCGGTCGCCGGAACGCGACAGGCTTCAACTGGCAGCGGATCCTTGGGACCCGAGGGGTCGGCCTGCTCGGCCTAACTCACTCGAGCGCGACAGTAGACTCCACAGTCAAGGATCTTGTTCGGTCCGGCCCCATCCCGCCCCAGCAGTCGGTCGGGCAGGCCATCGCCGCCGGAGTCGAAACGTTCCGGCAGGACTCGACAGAGGACGAGACCACGATCAAGTACGACTTGACGCTTCATGCGGGTCGCGCGGGGGAATATCGCATCGGAGGGGCCCAGAAGTTCTTCGTCAACGACTACGTCACACTCTCGCCGCTCGGGTACGACGGCCCGTTCGCCATCGTCCCGGACTTGAACCCCATCGACTTGCGAGAGAGCTTCACCGCGACGCAAGCCAGCGCCTACGTCCAAGGCACCCACCAGTTCGGCCGGCGAATGCGCGTCACCGTTGGCAGCAGACTCGACAGGTACGCGCACTTCGGCGTGTCACAGCTGCGCATGAGCCCCAGGGCGGGGGTCTCGGTCGCAATCTCAGAGAATCTCTCCTGGAACGCCAACTGGGGAATCTACCACCAGATTCCGGTCTACCTGTTTCTGGCGGCGTTTCCGCACAACAGGGCCCTGATTCCCGCCAGGGCGGACCACTGGATCAGCGGGCTCGCTTGGACTCCAAAGCGAAATCTCCGGGTGACGCTGGAGGCGTATTCCAAGCGCTACAAGGACTATTCGGTCGCAACGCAGTTCCCGGCGCTGTCGTTCGCGAACGTCGGCGACACCTTCGACGTCCGCGACATCTTGTACCCGATGACCAGCGCGGGCCGCGGCAGGGCCCACGGCATCGAGCTGTTTGCGGAGAAGAAGTTCTCCGCAAGGTGGTTCGGTCAGCTCAACGTGGCGTATTCTAGGGCGCGCCACGCCGGGCTGGACGGCAAGCTGCGGCCCGGGGCGTTCGACAGGCCGTTCGCGTTCAATGCCGTCGGCGGGCGTCGAATTGGCCGCAAGTGGGAAGTGGCGTTCCGAACGGCCTACCTGACAGGCAGGCCGTACACCCCGTTCGACATCGAGCGCTCCGAGTCGCAACGCCGCGGAGTATTCGACCTGGACAGGGTAAACACCATGCGTTACGACGCGTACTTCACCCTGGATCTCAGGCTAGACCGCACATTCTCGGTCCGGGATCGGGAGGTCATCGTGTATGCTGGCCTCCAGAACGTGACCGGACGCAGGAACCAGACGACGCTGCTATGGAATCGTGTGACAAACCGCCCGCGGTTTCCCAGGGGGCTTTCCCAGTTTCTGCTCATTGGCTTGGAGTGGAACTTCTAGGCCAAGGGCGCGGGCTGCGAAAGGCCGGATCTTCGGCCCCGGCACTTGATTCCGATCGTGGCGCCACAGTTGCCGGAAGCACTTGAGTTGGGTACGATCCTAATGCAGCCTCGAGTGTCAGGATATGACTCGCCAGCAATCCAGAGACCGCCGACAGTTCCTTAAGGGAGCGAGCTACGCGCTCGCTTTGCCGCTGCTTCCCTCCCTGCCGGGAGCGGTGGCGGCCACCCCCGAGCCATCGCATGGCAAAGCCAAGCGTCTGGTGTGTGTCGGCACGCAATTGGGTTTCTACAAGCCGGAGTTCTTCGCCGACAGTGACGCGCCTCGACTGATGCAGCCGATCAGGGACGCCGGGCTGGACGGCAAGTTCACCACTGTTTCCGGGCTGGATCACAAGGGACCGACCGGCAATGGCCACGAGCTCGTCTACACGCTCTATACCGGCCATGTTGTCCGCAGCATCTCGCTGGACCAGTTTGTCGCTCCCACGCTTGGCAGTGACACGCGCTACGAGTCGTTGCAGCTCTGCTGCGGCGAAGCACAGCAGAAGGCGTCGTTATCTTTCTCAGCCTCCGGCCTGCCGTTGCCGGTAACGCTCCGTCCCAGTGCGCTGTACGCCCGTGTGTTCGGGGCCGGCTCGGTAGCGCTGCAGCGGCAAACCTATCTGATTGATTCCGGCAAGAGCCTGCTGGATGAGTTGACGGGCGAGGCGAAAGTTGTCAGTGCGCGCGCCAATGCCCCCGACCGCAGGAAGCTGGACGAGTACTTCACCTCGATCCGCGCTGTGGAGGAGAAGCTCAAGCGCCGTCGGGATTGGCTCGACAGGCCGTTTCCCGTGCCTCCCGAAAGTCTCGAGCTTCCGGTCGAGGAAAACGTGGACGGTTCGTTCCTGCTCGACAACGAAGACTTGATGTGGGACTTGATGGCGCTGGCGATCACGAACGACTCGACCCGCGTGATCTCGATGACCATTCCGATCACCGACCGGGCCCTCATGGTCAACGGCAGCTTTATGAGCGAGGGGTACCACCGCCTGTCCCACCACGGCAACAAGCAGGAGAAGATCGGTGGCTTGCTGACCATTGAGGAGCGCCACATGCAGGGCGCGGCCCGCTTCCTGAAAGCCCTCAGCGAGGCGCAGGACGTCGATGGCACGTCTATGTTGGATTCCACAGTCACGCTGATCGGCAGCGCGATGGGCGACGCCGCTGCCCATCGCCGGACCAACTACCCGCTCTTCGTGGCGGGCGGTGGCTTCAAGCACCGGCGCCATATCTCCTGTGGAGACGGCTCCGTTGCGAACACGATGGCGTGCGACCTGTATGTGACTGTGCTGCAGCAGTTGGGATTCGAAGTCGATCAATTCAGCACCAGCGAGTCCGATCTCAATGGCCTGCTGACATGATGACCGCCGTGCGGATCGGCCTTGCGGCCTCACTTGTCGCGCTCGCTCCTGCGATCGGCGCAGACGCGCCTGAAGCGTTCCGCGGCGAATTCACCGCAACGTATTGCCAGGCGTGTCACGGTGGCGACAACCCCAACGGTGGGTTTCGTGCCGATCCCTCGGCGCACGAGTTCCAGGACGAAAAGTCACGCGAGCAGTGGGCGCGAGCCGGCGCCCTTGTAAACGCCAGGCTCATGCCGCCCCCGCAGGCTCCGCAGCCAGCCGCGGACTTGAGAGAGCGGTTCTTGTCCGAAGTGCAGGTTCTGCTGGCATCCGGCCAACCCGAGCCCTCCGACGGCTTGGTGCGGCGCATGAATCGCATCGAGTACCTGAACACCCTGCGGGACCTTTTCGGAATTCGCGAGATCAGGTTGCCCGTGACGTATCCGGACGATCCGCCGGGCCAACACTTCGACACGCTGGCTGAAGGCATGCACCTTACGCCCGGCCACTTGGATGCATACCATCAGGTCGCGATTGATATCGCCGATCGCATGGTGCCGCTGCCCGGCATGCCTGTGGCCAAGGTTGCATCTGTCCGGGCCAGCATCGGCCAGGACCCGTCGCGGACCAAGTTCTTTCTCCGGGACGGCGATGAGACAGGTCTTTACTTCACCGGGGTCAACATCGCGGGATGGTCCGGGGCGCTGTGGGACCGGGCGTTCATCGCGCAGGCGTCGGGCGTGTACCGCGTGCGCGTCAAGGCCAGCGCCGAGGCTGAGGCCGGAGCAGATGGCAAGCCCTTGCGGTTGGGCTTCTATGCCCTCAATCCCGCTGACTACCTCCTGCCCAAGCGGGCCCTGCGCGTCGATCTGCCGCGTGTGGGCGAACTGATCGTCCGCAATCGCGAGCCGGAGATCTTGGAAACCGAAGTGCACTTGGAGAGGGGCGAGAACTTTCAGTTCTACTGCGAGAACCGGCTGCGCAAGCAGTACCCCCCGGCGCTGATCCGCACGTCCGGCAACACCTTAGACCTGCGCAGGCTTCTCGCGACCTACCTCGAGGAGTCTTACGAATCTCCCGAGCCCACGATCCGTTTCGAGAGCATCGAGATCAGCGGACCGATCGGGCCGCTGCCGAGGCAGGTGCGATTCCTAGGAGGCCGAACGCCGCCCGACGGCCGCGCCGCCGCCGAGGCGATCCTGCTCCCGCTGGCGGAGCGTGCTTTTCGCCGCCCTTTGACGACAGGCGAGCGCGAAGACCTGATTTCGAGCGCACTGAGCCACGCGCAGGAAGCTGCCGATCCGGCGTATGGCATCCATTACGGTGTCCGCAAGATCCTGCTCTCGCCCCAGTTCCTGTACCGCGAGTCAGGTTCAGGCGCACTGGACGACTACGGCCTCGCTAGCAGGCTGTCGTATTTCCTGTGGAGCAGCATGCCGGATGCGCGCTTGCTGGAGCTCGCGGCCACCGGCCGGCTCAAGCATGCGGATGTCTTGGACGCCGAGATCGTTCGCATGGTCCGCGATGCCAAGGCCCAGCGATTCGTCAAGCACTTCACCGGCCAGTGGCTGGGCAACCGCAAGGCGTCCGCCGTCATGGTATGCGACGTGCGGCATGTCTGGAGTGAGCTGATCCGCCACGGCATGGTGCGCGGGACCGAGATGTTCTTCGACGAGATCCTGCAGCACAACCGCTCGATCCGGACGTTCATCGATTCCGATTTCACGTATGCGAATGAGCCGATGAGGATCGCTTGGGGCATGCCGGGCAATGAGGTGGACTTGAGGCGGCTGGAGGCAGATCAGAGGCAGAGCCTGCTGTGGCCGGAGCCCGAGCGGTTGGAATTTGCCTCCCTCGGACCGGATGTGCCGGCCCACGTCAAGACACGCGGCGGCGTATTGGGCCTCTCGGGAGTGTTCACCGCGACCGGGGATGGCGTGCAGTCATCACCGATCCTGCGCGGCGTGTGGGTCTTGGAGAACCTGCTTGGCCGACCGCCCCCACCGCCGCCGAGTGATGTTCCGGCACTGGTGGCAGACATCTCGCAAGCCAAGAGCGTGCGGGAAGTCTTGGCGGCGCATCAGCAGATCGAGTCATGTGCGATATGCCACTCCGCAATCGACCCCATCGGCTTGGCGCTGGAAAATTACGATGCAGCTGGCGGCTGGCGAACGTCGTACTACCGAGAGGAGGACTCGGCAGCCCCGCAAACGCCCGTGCAGACGGTGAGCACGATGCCGGACGGCACAAAGCTGACGGGCGCGCAGGACCTGAAGGACTACATCATGGCCAGTCCGGAAGACTTCACGAGGACCCTGACTGGCCTGTTGATCGAGTACGGCACGGGCAGGGAACTGACCGCGCGCGACCGGCGGACGGTCCAGCGAATCGTCGCGGACGAGCCCGAGGACGGCTACGGGTTTCGGGAATTGATCGCACGCGTGGTCTCGAGCGAATCATTCGCGACCCGACACTAGCGCCAGGCCCTCTTCAGTGGGTTAGCAGGGAATATTCAGCGACACAATTCCCCAAGCAGAACATACCCTCCCTAAATTGCTGGAATCGGCCGACGACCGGGGCATTGTCCGCAACCGGCGTCCAAACACCCCATCGGGTCGTTCTCCGGCCTATGCAGCCCTTCCCGCGTGGAGCGTGCCTGCCGGCGGCGCATACTCCTGTCAGCGCTGTGGACGAACTCCCCTATCGGCTGGGAACATATTCGCGCTCGACCTCCCGGTCACTGCGCCGAGCCCGATCCTGATTTAACTTGGTGAAAACTCCCGCTTCGCGCTTGGCATCCTCCATGCGTCCGGTGGCCCGGTAGGCCTGCGACAGATACAGATGCAGCGAAGCCAACTTGGGGCTCGTCTTGATGGCTCGTTCCATCGCCGGAATGGTCTCTTCGTATCTCCTCAGCTGGATCAGTGCTTTGCCGAGCCCGGCATGGGCCTCGGCCGAGCCCGCATCCTGCGCGAGAGCTCGGCGGAAGTGCTCAAGGCTGCCCTCCGCATCGCCGAGCCTCAAGACCACCTCGCCAAGCAATCGGTGTGCCTCTGCGAATCCGGAATCGATCGCCACCGCTCGCTCCAAATGTCCCTTCGCCTCTTCGAACCGCCCCATGTTCTCCAGTTGCCACGCAACTTGGTAGTGACTGTTGGACAGCTCTGGGAAATTGGCGAGCGTCGCCTCTGCTTCCGCCAGAGCCCTCTCAAAGTCATGTTTCTTGTGGTGCGCGTCGACAAGCAGGAATCGTAGGTCCGCATTCGCAGGATCAAGGTCGACGGCCTTCCGAAAGCTCTTGACCGCCTCGTCGTAGTATCGGCCCTGAAGGTATTGCAACCCAAGAAAAGCGTGCAGCTTGACACTCTCCGGGCGAATTGTCAGGGCCATGCGCAAGTGCGGGATCGCCTCTTCGAACTTGCCAGCCTGAGCCAAGAGATTGCCCAGCAATGCCCGGGCCTCATAGAACTCCGGGCGGAGTTCTACCGCCTGCTCGAGGTTCGGGACTGCATCCGCGGGCTGGTCCATGGAGACATAGGCGAGGGCCATGTTGTAGTACGCTTCGGAGTATCGAGGCCGGATCTCCACCACGTCCCTCAGAATGGGAAGGGCCTTGCCGTGCAGTCCGTTGCTCCCAAGAGCGATGGCGGCGCTGAGCATGACATCCGGATCGCCAGACTTGGCCAGCGCCTCCGCCCTCAAGGCCGCTTCCGGCAGCTGCTTGTTCTGTAACAGCATCCGCAGGTCGACGAGACTCCGGATCTCGTCCTGTCGCTTGTTCTTCCATCTCTGGGCTAGTTCGAATTCGTACCGGGCGTCTGCGGTGCGGCCCAGGCGCTGGTATGCCTGCCCAAGCAGATAGTGGTTCTCGCCCTGTTCGGGCCATCTCCTGACGGTCTCTTCCAGCAGGTCGACCGCATCCGCAAACCGCCCAACCCTTAGGTACCCACTTCCCAGCCGGCTGCGGACGTCCAAGACCGTTCCGATCGCAACCACGCGCTCGAAGTACCCGACTGCTTCGTTGGAGTTGCCCTCGGTCAGGCTGATCCGCCCCAAGTAGTAGAGCGAGAAGGCATCGGGGGGCTCGAACTTCAACTCCTTGACGAACGCCTGCTTGGCCTGCTCCATGTTCTGGAGGTGCCAATGGGCCAAGCCAAGCTGGTAATAGGCTCCCGGAATGTTTGGGTGGATTCCAATCGCCTGTTCCAACTCGCTGACTACAAGGTCGTACTGTTCGGCGTCCAAGTACACCTGCGCCTGCTGGAGGTGCTGGTTGAGCGCGGCTCCGGGATCTTGGGCCAGGATCGCGGGCAATACAATCGCAAGCATCCCGGCCAGGGCCGCTCGCGCGGTCGCGCCGTAGCCGGGCCGTCGGATGGCGCGCACGCCGGGACGCGTGCGACGGGGGCTCTCGTTCCCCCGGGTGGTTCCGGTTGGACTTCGCACCGGGCTCGCCGCGTGGCGGATCTTGGGAGGGTGCGCAACGGATTCCAGCAATCGCCCCAGCATGTCGTGTCCGGAAGGCCTTCTAGCAGTGATTCCGGCGATAGGGGGAGCGAGCGCTGCGTGCCGCAATGACGACCAAGCCGGATGATCGGTCCCCGTGCAGCATTGGGGCGTGCTCTCCAGCCCGCCTCACAGTAACATAATCCTTGTTCGGGCTAGCTATGCACGCAGGAGCAGTTTCGTGGCCCACCAACGGCATCTGGCCCAAGCGGTTGGCATCAACCAGCCTCATTCTGCTTGGACTCGCCTTGCCCGTCCAAGGCCAGGAGTCGATCGAAGCACGGGTTGCGTCCTACCTTGAGGAAGCCAAGCGGGCGGAGTCTGTTCAGGACTATCTAGCTGCTGCCGAGCAGTACGAAGCGATCCTCGAATTGCGGCCCGAATGGGCACTCGTCCACCAGAGCCTCGGCGTCACTTACCACCTCGCCCAGCATTACTCGGAAGCGATCAAGCATCTAGAGCGAGCTGTTCGGCTAGACGATCAGCTCTGGGGTGCGTACCTGTTCCTCGGGATGGACTACTACCAGACGCACCAGTTCGCAGTCGCGCTATCAGCGCTCCGGAGGAGCCTGGCGCTGAACCCCGAAATAGCGGAGACCAGCCGCTGGCTAGGACTGAGCCACTCTGCGCTAGGGAATTACGAAGAGGCGGTTGATCACTTGCTGAGTGTAGTTGCATCGGACGCTGAGGATGTCGAGGCGCTGTTCCATCTTGCGCGAGCCTACGATGGCCGCGCCGCGCAGCTCTTTCGGTCAATTGGTGAGAGGGACCCGGATTCTCCGTTCGTGTACATGCTGCAGGCGGAGCGCTTCGCGTCGGAAAACGACCTTCCTAGGGCAAAGGCAGAATACCGAAGAGCTCTCGATCTCCGGCCCGATCTGGCGGGGATTCTAGACCGGATTGAACCAGCCTCGGCCAGCCCCGACTCCCAACCCGTGCAGTCGCAAGACGCGTTTGCTGGGATTCGGTCAAGCTTCGCAGCGGGCCGCTTCCAAGACGCAGCAACTGAAGCGAAGGGCTTGCTTGCTTCGCAACCCCAGGATGCGGAAGCGACGTATTGGCTTGGCCGGGCCTATCAAAGCCTCGCGGCAGAGACCGTGGACAGCCTGACGGAGGTGGCTCCGGAGTCCTACAGGGTCGACCAACTCGCCGGAGAACTCCACGAGGAGAGAACCGAATACGAAAGCGCTGTTGCAGCCTATCGGCGGGCGCTCGGAAAGGCACCTGAAGTCCCCGGGCTGCGCTATGCCATAGCAACGTCCTATTGGAAGATGGGCAACTTTGCAGACGCGCAAAAGTGGCTCGAGGAGGAACTGGATCGAAACCCGCACCACGCGCGGGCCCGGTACCGGCTTGGCAACATCCTCGTTGACCGCGGCCGGCCGGCAGATGCGATTCCTCACCTGCTCCAAGCGCTTGCAGCTGCGCCGGACCTAGCCGAGGCGCGCTTCGACTTGGGCCGGGCCTACCTCGAAGGCCAACAGCATGCGGCGGCGGCCGCGGAACTCGAAGCGTACGCCCAATTCAACCCAGCCAACGACCGCGTGCATTACCTGTTGGGCAATGCTTACCGCGGCCTAGGCCGTCTAGAAGATGCCCGCAGGGAGTTCCAGACCTATCAGGAACTCAGCCGGCGGCGACTCCGCAAGGTCCAGCAGGACGTGAAAAGCGTCGCCGAGGACATCAACCGCTCGGACCCGTAGCGCGGCAGGCGATTTGCGGCCCTACGGCGCCGGTTCCTCGATCCGCAAGACCTGATTGGCCGGCACTGCTCTCAGAACCTGTTCCATGCCGCCCGGCCAGCGGATCGTAACGGTATCGGCCGATCGATGTTCGCCGAGCCCGAAATGCAGGCGTCGATCGCTGTGCGACTGGTAGCTGCCGCCGCTCCTGACTTCTCGCACCTGCCTCAGGTCGCCGGCCACTACGGTCGCCCGTGCCCCGATAGCGGACCGATTCGAGGTCGTCCCTCGCAGGTCGAGCATGAGCCAGTTCCCGGTTGCCACGCTCCCCCTTAGCAGTGTGGGCGGCGCATCGAGGTTCGCGATCAGCACGTCAATCCGTCCGTCGCTGTCAAAGTCACCGGCTGCCAATCCTCGACTCGAATGTGGCCCCGTCGGGCCTTGAGGTACGGCGACCTCTTGGAACGTGCCGTCCCCGAGGTTTCGGAAGGCCGAGTTCGGCTGGCGGTAGCGGATGCCGATGTCGTGCCGGTCGACTTCCGGGTACACGTGGCCATCCGAAATCACGAGGTCCAAGAAACCGTCGAGGTCGAAGTCGACAAACCGGACCCCCCAGCTCAGCTTCGACCACGTCGGTTCCCCGACGCCTGCCTGGAGGGAGACATCGCGAAACAGCCCGTCGCCGACATTGCGGTAGAGAGTGTTGTAGTCGTCGGAGAAGTTAGTCACGACCAAGTCCATCCGGCTGTCATTGTCAAAGTCACCGAAGTCGACCCCCATTCCGGCCTGTTCCTTCCCGTCAGCGCTCAGCGCTATGCCGGCCAGCAATCCGATCTCACTGAATGTCCCGTCGCCGTTGTTCTGGAATAGGTAGTTGGCCGTCGAGTCGTTGGCGACATAGATGTCTTGGTCGCTGTCGTCGTCATAGTCGGTCCAGATGACACCGAGGCCGTAGGAGGCCGGCACCGCCCCGATGCCGGACTCGGCTGTCGCATCCCGGAAGCGTTTGCCGCCCAGATTCTCGTAGAACCGGTCGGCGGTCGGGATCATGCCGCGCGGCCCGCATTGCACGCGGATACCGCGGTAGCGGCACAGTTGGCTGTCCTCGGGGAGATCTTGCGGATCGAACTCGAGATAGTTAGTGACATAGAGATCAACGTCGCCGTCGGCATCGTAGTCGCCAAACGAAGCAGACGAGCTCCACTCGTTTCCCTCGAGTTCGGCGATGCCGGCGTTGCGAAACGTGCCGTCGCCGCCATTGAGGTACAGATGGTTCGGACCGTAGTTGGTGACATAGATGTCGTCGTACCCGTTGTTGTCCACATCCGCGACGGCGACTCCCATGCCCCAGCTCGAATCGCCCAGCCCGGCACCCGAAGTCACGTCGCTGAATGTTCCGTCCCGGTTGTTTCGGTACAAGCGATCATGCGGGCGGGGCGCGCCGCCTCCGGGGGCGTCGAGCGTCCCGCCATTGACGAGGTAGATGTCGATCCAGCCGTCGTCGTCGTAGTCGACGAACGCGACGCCGCCGGTCATAGATTCAAGGATGTAGGGCTTTTCCTCCGATCCGGAGATGAGCTCCGAGCCCAGGCCGCTCCCCGCCGAAGCGTCCTGAAACTGGGCATCGACCGCCATCGCCGAGAGTGCCGCCAGCACAGAGATCAGCAGGAATCGACCCGAATGCATCTGTCGTTCCTTAGTTTCTGCGGAGACTTCGCCTGCGAACGCAGCGGCTGCCCGTCGGTACTTCCGAGGTTCTCCCATCCGCCGTCATGCTCCGCCGGGAGGGTGGAATCGCCCTGCGTCTCATTCGGATTCGGGCTCTTCAATGACCAGGACTTGGTTCAGCTCGATATCGTCCAGCGAAAGCGTTCGGCCCGACGGCCAGCGGACCGTGAGTCGCTCGAGGCTCTCGTCCGCGCCGAATCCGAAATGTTGCCGCAGGTCGCTCGCCGAGAGGTAGCTCCCGGAGGAGCGGACCTCGCGCACTTGCGTCCTGCCTCCGGAGGTTGCCTGCACGCGCGCCCCGATCGCGGATCGGTCGCCAGCAGAACCGCGAACATCCACAAGAAGCCAAGGATTGTGGTTGCCGCCCTCGTTGCGCAGCAGGGTCGGCGGTCCGTCCAGATTGTTCACGACGGCATCAAGGTCGCCGTCGTTGTCGTAGTCTCCGAGGGCGAGTCCGCGGCTCTTGTATCGCTTGCTGAGACCGAAGTCCTCGCCTCGCTCCGAGAACTGCCGGTTCCCTTGGTTCATGAACACGAGCCAGCGCTGTTCGTACTTCAGACCCATTTCGAACCGGTCCGCCTCTGGGTACAGGTGCCCGTTGACCACAAAGAGGTCTTCCCTGGAATCGTTATCCAGGTCGCCGAATGCCACTCCCCAGCCCACGAACAAGTGCGTGCTTCCCCCGTGTCCCGACGGATACGTTAGGTTCGTAAAGCTCCCGTCCCCGTTGTTTACCAGCATGGAATTGCTCTCGTAGGACGAGTTCGTGTAGTAGAGGTCCAGCCAGCCGTCGTGGTCGATGTCTGCGACATCCACGCCCATCGAGCCCTCTTCTACGCCGTCTTGGGAGAAAGCCGTTCCGGCCAGCACCGCCAATTCCTCAAACGTGCCGTCGCCGTTGTTCCGGTAGAAGAGATTCGCGGTCAGGTCGTTCGCCACGAAGATGTCGGGCCATGAGTCGTTGTCGTAATCCGCCACCAGCACGCCGAGCCCGTACAGCTTGGCCTCATCGATCGAACGCTCGGCTGCAACCTCCTCGAAGTGCCCCAGCCCGTCGTTGAGGTACAGTGAATCGCGCAGGCCCGTGAGGCCCCGTGGGCCGCAGAAGACGTCGAATCCGCGATAGTTGCAGTTGGCGTCACGCTTTGGCAGCCGGTTCAGCGGATACGCCAGGTAGTTGCTGACGTAGAGGTCTAGGTCCCCGTCACGGTCCAAGTCCGAAAACGACGCGCCTAGGCTCCATCGCGACTCCGCAATCCCGGCCCTTCGGGCGACTTCCTCGAACGTGCCGTCCCCGAGGTTCCGGTAGAGTGCGTTGCTCCCATACCCGGTGAGGAAGAAATCGATCCTTCCGTCGCTGTCAAAGTCCCCAAGCGCAACCCCCTGTCCCCAGCCGCGAGCCGAGAGCCCCGCTTGGCGGGTGACGTCTTGATACCCACCCTGACCGTCTCCGCGATACAAGGCGCACATCAAGTCTCCGCCCAGCGCGAACTGCTCGATCGTCGATCCCCGCACGAGCAAGATGTCGAGGTACCCGTCGGCGTTGTAGTCGAGGAACGCGGCGCCGCCGCCCATGACCTCGATGATGTGCTCCTTGGTCACGCTTCCCTGCAGGCCGTCAAACGCTTGCAGGCCCGAGTTGGACGTGGCGTCGACGAAATGGAGATCCGCCGGCTGGGCAAATGCAAGTGCCGCGCCAAACGTAACAGTCGCGGCGCATCTCCGCAGACGCTTGAAGTCCGATCGAAACTGCCGTCGCTGTCGAACCCCGACCGAGAACTCGGAGCATGCGGCAGGCGGATCGAGTTCTAGCTTGACTCTCGGGGCGCGACCTGTCGCACGGCCGATTTCACGCCAGGGCGGCGACAGCGGGCAGCGGGCTCGAAGCGTGTGTCCCATCCAAGCGCGCTGCTCTCGGTTGCCTAGAGTTTGCTCGGCGGGGATCGGACTGCGCCGCTAGGGCCGGCCTAGCTGCGGAGCCCGACTCTCGCCCTCAGAAGATTATCTTCAGCCCGAACTGGATCTGCCGCGCGAACTGCTGCGGTGCCAATCCGCCGATGGAGCCGAATACCCCGGCCCCAGCGTCGAAATTAGCGTTAGGCTTCCCGAAGTTCACGTTGTTGAATGCGTTGAAGTACTCCGAGCGGAACTGCAGGCCCACGCGCTCCGTGAGCCGGAAGTTCTTGAACAGCCCGGCATCGAACTGGAACAAACCCGGGGCGATGAGTACGTTCCGTCCGAAGTTGCCGAACGTGAAGGGTGCGGGCTCGGCGAAAGCGTCCAGGTTGAAATACTCTTCGGGTGCGCCGCTCACTCCTCCGTAGGGGTCGCCGACCAAATTCGGGCGTTGCGCCAACACGCGTCCTCCGATATTCGCGATGTCCCGCGGCACGGAGGTGTTTACTGGCGGTCCGGAACTGGCGGTGACGATGCCTGTGAGCTGCCAACCGCCAAGGACGGTGTCGACGGCCTTGCTCCAGCCCGAGCCAATAGCTTGGTTTCTCCCGAACGGAAGCTGCCAGACGTAATCGAATGTGAACGTATGGGCACGGTGGAGATCGGAGAGCGCCCGGTCACCAAGGATGTCCAGCGGGTTTTGGGCTGTCTGGCTCGCCGAGAAGCCAGCTCCGAGGACATCGATCGTCTTGCCCCACGCGTAGTTGCCGCGAAACGACAGTCCGTCGGAAAAGCGCTTCTCGATCTTGAACTGCAGCCCGTGATAAATCGAGGTGGCTTGATTGCCCATCTCGCTCAGGGGGCCGTATTGTGGCAGGGGTCGTCGTGGCTGGACCTCGCCCGGCCCAGCCGGGGCGGTGTTGACATTGGAGAACGTGGACAGCTTGACGCCCCGAGTACCGACGTAGCCCAACTCGACCATCAAGTCTTCCGCCAGCTGGCGCTGGACGTGGAAATTCCACTGCATGGTGTAGCTGGTCCGGTTGTTGCGGGGCACGATGTGCTGGGCGTTAGGAGCGACAGTGCTACCCATCTTCACGTCCAAGTCAGGAGTGAACGTGGTTTCGACTGGGCTCACCGGACCGCGGTCGTTGAGGTTCGAGAAGTTCTCGCTGATAGCGAACGGCCAGTTGCCACGGACCCCCTGGGCCTCCCAGAGGTAGTTGGTCATGTAGAAGACGCCGAAGCCGGATCGCACGGTCGTCTTTTCGCCCAAGCGGTAGGCCATTCCCACGCGAGGCGCGAAGTTGTTGTTGTCCGGCTCGACGATCCCGCGGCGAACGTTCGGCCCCTCCCCTGTAATCGGGTTCACGCCGTCCCACAGGAACTGTCCCGTCAAGAGGTCGATCGAGGCCAGCAAGTCATCGCGGTGCTTGGGCCATTCGCTGTTGTCATAGCGAAGGCCTAGGTTGACCGTGAGATTGGACGTCGCTCTCCAATCGTCCTGAAAGAAGAAGCTGTAGTCTTCCTTGCGCATGATCGCGGTCGTGCCCTCGCCGATGTTGCGCTGTGCCACAGTCGGCAGCCCGAGCAAGTAGGAAGCGACTGCGTTGCCGGTGGCGGCGGCATTCTGCGGATCCTCGGTGGGAACCTTGTTGAACGTCATATTGCCTGTGAAGTAGCCGTCGTCCAGGTTGCGGTTGTGCTTGAATTCGAATCCCGCCTTGATGCTGTGAGCGCCAGCGATCTTGGTGATGGTGGCATACGCGCTGTAAGAGTCGTCGGGGAACGGAAATCCCGTCTGGCTAGGGCTTGCGAAGCCCGCGATCCGCCACGCCGGAAACAGCGGTACCGCCTCGCTCTTGAGGATCGGGATGCCTTGGATCCCGTTGCCCGTGATGAATGCGGCGATTGCCTCCTTGCCCCCCGGGGCACTGTCGGCGATCTGCAAGTTGTTGCGGTGATAGGAGATCTTCGTGTCGATGATCGTGGTGGGATTCAGCGTGTGCGTGTCGCTGATCATGATGTTCGTGAAGCTGTTGACCAAGAGGTTGTCCACCGTGAGGTGAGCTGTCGGCCGCGGGCTCACTGAATCCATGAAGTTGAAGCGCCCCGTCAGCAGGTTGTTGTCGCCAAAACGGTGATCGACCTTGCCCATCCATTGGTTGTTGTCGATCCTTGAGGCGTTTGTGTTGATCAAGTTCAGTGCTTGGCCCGGCAGGTTCGGAGCAGACCAGAGGATTTCTTGGAGCTGCTTCGTGGACGGGTTAATCCTGCTTGCGGGAACTCTCATGTTTGGCATCAACTGGCGCGACAGGCTGCCATCGTCGTTCTCCACCGTCGTCCAGGGGTCATAGAAGGGAACCGCCGGCCTGCCCTGGGTGTCTTGGGACAGGTCGCCGCTGAACATTTCAGTCGTCGGGACGACGTTGAGCAGCGTCGACTCGCGGCGGCGGCGCTGGCCTTCGTACATGAAGAAGAAGAACGTCCTATTCCGCGCGATCGGCCCGCCGACCGTGGTGCCGAACTGGTTCTGTCCGAACTCGGGCCGCGGCGTGCCGGAGCGGTTCGCGAAGAACTCCGAGGCGTCCATGTTGTCGTTGCGCAGGAACTCAAACGCTGTGCCGTGGACCTCGTTGGTGCCCGACTTGGTGACGATGTTGACGTTTGCCCCGGCAGCGGTGCCGAACTCCGCGGAGGTGATGTTGGTCTGGATCTTGAATTCCTGGATGGCATCGATCGAGGGCTGCAAGCCGTAGGTCTTGAAGAAGCTCTCGTTGTTGTTGACACCATCGAGCGTGTAGTTGTTGGCCTCGCTCCGCAGGCCGCTGATAGAGACGGCAGTTCCAGATGTCTGGAAGGCCGTTAACGCACCGGCGCCGGCCACGGCTCCGGGCATGAGGATGGTGAGCTGAGTGAAGCTGCGGCCATTCAACGGCAGTTCGACGACTTTCTTGTTGTCTACGGTCGAGGCGACAGTGGAGGTGTCAGTTTGCAGCTGCAGCGCAGCGGCGCTGACCTCGACGACCTCCGTGACTTCGCCGATTGACAACGTGAGATCGACGCGCAGGGTCTGGTTTACGGCCAACGTCACGCCTGTTTGCTGGGATTGGCTGAAGCCCGGCATTTCCGCCGAGACCGAATAGACCGCAGGCGGCAGGGAGGGTACGGCAAAACCGCCCGATTCGTTCGTGCTGACGATGCGGGCATTGCCGGTGCCCTCGTTCGTGACGGTCACCGATACCCCGGGCACGACGGCGCCGCTTTCGTCGGTGACGTCTCCAAGGATGGTCCCGAATGACGTTTGGGCAGCGACCGGCGAGGTCCAAACCAGCACCAGCACCGCCAGCGAAAACAGGGATAGGGCTTGCAATTTCATGAGTCCTCCGTGAGACCAAAAACCCGTGCAAACGCAGCCCACAGAGGAGCTCGTTGCGCCTGAGATTGTATTGCGCCCGTCGTCCGGTGTCAACCCTCTCCAACACGCGCTGGCCCAAGCACGCCTTGTTGCCCACACCTCATGTGCCTGACTGGAATCGCCCTGATCGCACGTCTCTTGAAGTCGCTAGGGACACCCCCAGGGCATCTCGCAAGGAGGCCGGGCCGGCCTCCAGAGCCGTGCTCGCCGGTGCCGCTCTAAGAGCACTCTAGATTCTCTGGTCTCCGGCACAGGCTAGCGGGGGATTGAATGATCCAGATCTTCGATCTCGCAGCCGGTCCAATTGAACGAAAATAGGAGCCGTCGTGCCGCGGTGCGCTCTCAACCCGTCTATCGGCCTGTTCGTTTGGGCAAGTTGTCTGGCAATTCCCACGCCAACCCTCGCGACCGACAGTAGCGACCTCTTATTGCTTGCCCGGGCCCAAAGAGATGCCGGTGACCTGCCGGAAGCTGCCAAGTCGTTCGCACGCCTGCTGACTATGGCGCGGAGCGGAGAAGCGGACGGGGCGGGGCTTGCGGTTCTCCACCGGGAGCTGGGAGAGATCTATGAGGCTCTGCAACGGCCGCGGGATGCCGCCGAGGAATATGAACTATCCCTGACGGCGGACCCCGGGCAAGAGATCCTCCTTTACAAGGCGGGCATTCTCTATAGGCAACTCTCCGAGCCGTCCAAGGCTGCCGAGCACCTCTCTGAAGCGTTCCAGCAAGGCTTCCGAAATACTGCCGTGAGGTTCCATCTCGCCGCTTCACAGTTCGCTTCCGGACAGCTTGCGGCGGGCCTTGACAACGCTCGTGCGATTGTGCGGAAGAGCCCGCCGCACAGTGATTTGGCGCTGCGTGTCGGCCGACTCCTGTTTGAGCACCACTTCTATCGAGATGCACTTGAAGCATTCGAAACTGCGTTCGACGAAGTGAGCCAGTCGCCGAATGCGCGGGTCTATCTGGCGCTCACTAACCACTTGTTGAACCGCCACGAGCGAACCGTTGAACTGCTGCAGCCCCTTTCCGCTCCCAACGGTTCAGGGAATGCCGAGGCGCTGACCCTGCTAGCGGCGGCGCTAGCATCGCTGGAGCGGTTCGATGAAGCCCAGGCGTTGCTTGAGCGAGCCATCGCCAAGGAACCGTCGAGCCCCCATCCGTACCTGAACCTTGCCCTCGTCTTGCTCGAACAAGGCAAGGCGGAACTTGCCGGAGATTGGTTCGGCAGGATGTTCCTCGCGGCAGGATCGGCAAGTCCAAAGGTCTTCTACGCGATTCAGCGCAACTCCTGCGCCGACGCGTACCGGGAAGTCTCCGCAGTGTCAGGGAGTGACACCGCGGGTCGAAATCCTGAACGAGGCCTGCAGTTGTTTAAGTTCGCTCGCTCTCTGAGCACACGCCACCACCATGGAACCGCCGTCGAGCTGCTGCGTGTCGCTGCCCGCGACACAAGCGACGGCGAACTGCTCCGTTCACGATTGCACCGCGAGCTCGGATTCAGCTGCTTGAACCTGGAGCCTGGGAGCGAGACTGCGGTCCGGCTGCTGGAGCGATCGGTCGAGCTAGATCCGGTCGATCACCAAGCGCACTTCCTGCTCGGCCGCGCTCATCAAAGCGGGCATAGTCCGGAGCAGGCCGTCAGGTCCTTCGAGCGGGCGATCCAGCTTCAGCCCGGTGCCGCGCCTTACTACACCGAGCTTGCCCGGTCGATGATCGCAAGTGCGTCAGATGTCGACCAGACTGCGCGAGCCGGCTCGGTTCTCGCCAAGGCAATCGAGATCGATTCCTCCGACGCGTCGGCGCGCTTCGAGCTGGCAAAGCTGGAGATGGGACGGGGTCAGCTGGATGAAGCTGAGCAGCACCTTCTAAAGGCTCTCGAAGCCGCGCCGGAGTTCTTTGAAGCCTACTACGTGCTAGGTCAGGTATATGCGCGGGCGAAGAAGACCGCCCAAGCACGGGAGTTCCTGCAGTTGTTCCAAGCGAAAAAGTCCGCCATCGAGGCCCGCTCGACGATATGGAAGGATGCCACGGTCAGGGTAGACACTGAGTAGTGCAGTCGATCGCTTCCAGGTCCCGGCGGCGCAAGGCTTCGGCGCTCAGAGGTGAGGAAGGACGCCTCAGTTGACGCTGATCGACAGATCGAGGCCCAGTCCTTGGCCCCGACCGCGGCGCGTCCGGTCGTTTTCTCGCGCTTCGGCTAGGGCATCTTCTTCCGCTTCCCGCCCAGTTACGTCTCATCCCCGTCTACGGGTCCTGAGAACGGCACGCCGTCCCGGAACGTGAAACCCCTCTAGCGCTGGGCCAGGAACCAGGCCGTCTTCTGCGTGATGCCGAGATCACGGTGAAGCTTCATGGACGAGACTCCCTTGGGGCTCGGCATGACAAGCAACGAGGCGATCAGCCTGTCCTGACAACCGATCTTGGACCGGCGCATAACAGTACCGGTTCTGACGTTGAAGAACTGCATCGAGCACCCCTTCTCCCGGTAGCGGACCGGCATTCTGCGATGTCTGCGGGAAGTCTCGGCGGCGCACCAGAAGATCGAGTCATGTGCGATATGTCACTCCGCAATCGGCCCCATCGGCTTGGCTCTGGAAAACTACGACGCGGCTAGCGGATGGCGAACGTCGTACTACCGAGAGGAGGCCTCGGCAGCCCCGCGACCGCCCGTGCAGACTGTGAGTACGATGCCGGACGGTACAAAGCTGGCGGGCGCGCAGGACCTTAAGGAGTACATCATGGCCAGTCCCGGAGACTTCACGAGGACACTGACTGGCCTGTTGATCGCAATGCGGTACGGGTAGGGCACTGACCGTGCGCGACCGGCGGACGGTTCAGCAAATCGTGGCGGCCGAGCCAGAGGGCGGCTACGGGTTTCGAGACTTCATCGCACGCGTGGTCTCGTGCGAGTCATTTGCGACCAGACAGTAGCGTCGGATTCTGATTCTTGAATTCAATCCGTGTTGGACGCTCACTGGGAGCTACAAATTTTCCTGCAAAAAAATCCGTGATGACGAATCCCTAGCAATTTATTGAAAATAAATATCTTATAGAGATTCTTCCCTGTATTATTGAACGCGTTATTACAAAAAACCCTGCACAAAATACGATTCATTCATACGCTAGAGCGGTCGCAAAGCAGGCGCAGTCCGTGAATGCAGCGAAGACCCTTGCACGAGAGCGGATGGCAACCTCCTGCGTGCTAGAGTGAACTTGCGAGAGCGCCCGGCGGTCTGCCTTGATCCTAGCGCAGCCGACCTGGCTGGGGATCGCGGATCCGACCCTCTAAGACCGCTCCGTATCTTCGATTAAGGAACACCATGCGCATCGCCACTTCAGTCGTCCTGCTTGCCTCGGCGGTCCTTTGCTCCTGCACGGCGGAACAGCCCGAGAGGGCTCCGAACATCGTGCTGATCCTCGCCGACGACTTCGGTGTGGGAGATATCCAGGCGCACTACCCGGACAACAAGATCGCTACCCCCTATCTAGACAAGCTAGTTCGAGAGGGCATGAGCTTCACTGATGCCCATAGCCCGTCGGCGGTCTGCACGCCGACGCGCTACGGATTGCTGACCGGGCGGTACTCTTGGCGCACCCGCCTCCAGGAGTGGGTGCTGGCAGCCTACGAACCGCCGTTGATCAACGAAGATCGTCCCACGCTGCCGGGAATTCTCCGCGAGCATGGGTACGAGACGGCCTTGGTCGGCAAGTGGCATCTCGGCTGGGAATGGCCCGGGCCGCAGCCGAGCCGCATGACCAAGGTGCGCAATGGCCAGAAGACCCTCGAATGGCATCTGGACAAGCCAGTCCTGAATGGTCCGACCACCAGAGGGTTCGACTACTATTTCGGCGTGGATCTGCCCAACATGCCGCCATTCTCGTATGTCGAGAACGATGCCGTAACTCCGGCCCCGACTTCCACCTATGTCCACGACGAGTCCGAGGGTGTCGTGCTGCCGCGGGGCTTCGTAGGCAGCCCCATGGCCCCGGGCTGGCGCTTGCGCGAGATCGTTCCCGAACTCACGCGCAGGGCAGTCGAGCAGATCCGCTCGCGGGCCCAGGGCGACAAGCCCTTCTTCCTGTTCTATTCAATGACCTCGCCGCACGAGCCCATCTCGCCGTCCCCGGCCTTTCAGGACAAGAGCGGCATCGCTCCTATAGCGGACTTCGTGATGGAGACCGACTGGTCGGCAGGGCAGGTCATCCAAGCGGTTGACGAGGCGGGAATCGCCGACGACACCATCGTGATCTTCACGGCGGATAACGGTCATTCGCATTACACGGGATGGGAAGCGCTAGTCGAAGCCGGTCACATGCCCAGCGGCCCATATCGCGGGCACAAGGGTGACATCTGGGAAGGCGGGCACAGAGTCCCGTTGGTCATTCGCTGGCCCGGAAAGATTGCGGCCCATTCCCAAAGCGACCAGCTAGTCAGCTTGACGGACGTCTTCGCGACATGCCTGGCGGTAGTCGGTGCGGACTTGCCGCAGGACGGCGCCGAAGACAGCATCAGCTTCTTGGATGCTGCGCTCGGTCAGCAAGCAGCCGAAGGGCGCGCATCGCTGGTAAGCCACTCCAATCACGGCGAGTTCGCCTACCGCGACGGGCCGTGGAAGCTCGTATTTCGCAACAGCGAACCGAACCTGGAAGAATCCCGTGGCATGCCGACCGTCCCGGAACTATACGATCTCGCCGAAGACATCGCTGAATCGAAGAACTTGGCCGAAGAACGCCCCGAGGTCGTCGAAGAGCTCCGGGCCAAGTTTGACGCGATGATTGATCGGGGTGCCACCCGCGCCGGGATCAATTCGCGGAATGACGCAAATGTGCGGTACGACATGACGCAGGAGGTGCGCTGGGTGCCCGCTGCAGAGTAAGTCTAGCGAGGAGCGCCTCAGACCACCATAAAAGGCACCGAGATCCCGAATCCTAGCTCGAACGCCTACGCAGCATCGATAGCGAGACCGGCGATTGCGGGCCTGGTTAGGGTTTCAAGGGAATGGGCCGACGCGCAATCCAGCGCCAATCCCCAGCTTCGTGGCGGGCGGACGGTATCGCCGCGTGCCTGGGCTTGGCCGCTAGCGGTCACTTTCGGATGGAGTGGTGCGGGCTGTGAGGGTGCGGAGTTGCTCCTCTAGGGCCCGCACTCGCTCGTTCGCTGCGCCGGCCTCCTGTTTCGCGGCAATTGCCTCCTGCTTTGCCGCGGTTTCCCGCTGCTTCGCCGCGCTGGCCTCCTGCTTCGCCGCGCTGGCCTTCTGCTTAGCTGCCCTCGCATCTCGCTCCGCGATCCGCCGCCGCCGCTCGGCTTCTTCCAGCGCACCGTCGGTCTCTTCCCCGCTGCGCGGATCCCGGAACACCAGCACCGTCGCCCGGGCCTGCCTCTGGCTGCGCAGTTCCAGCCCCAGCACCCGGCTCCGGAACCACCGCTCCTGGCCGCTGCTCGCCACCGGCTGCA
>JAJEHF010000062.1 GCA_022823865.1 Bryobacterales bacterium | reverse complement strand
CCCGCGCCCGGCCAGCTCCCGGGTGGCCCCAGCGGGGAGGCCACACCCGTTCCCGTCCCGAACACGGCAGTTAAGCTCCCCAGCCCCGATGGTACTGCGCCGGCAACGGCGTGGGAGAGTAGGACGCCGCCCGGAACCCTTCCGCGGGCGCCCCCGTGGCGCCCGCCCAGTCCCTCCGCCAACGGCCGCCGAACCGGCCTGCCGTCAGTTCAGCGCGGTACGTTCGGCCTCGCCGTTCCGAGTCGGCGGCAGGCCTTCGCTCGCCCATTTCGGCGCCCCCCGGGCGCGCCCCGCGCTCGGCGGTCGCCGCGTTCACCACCGTCGCCGGAATTCTGCTAGAGTGTAGCCGCAGATGACGTGCAACGATGCCAGCGGCTTGGCAGGCGCCCGTGCGATAGTCGCGTCTCGGCCGCCCTATGAGGATGCACCGTCATGCAACGGAGGATATCGGATGACCACTGCCGCATCCGCGCAGCACGCCGCGGAACTCTTGGAATCCAGCGAACAATACAAGAAGCTGAAGCGTCAGCACGCAGAGTACGAGCGCCGGCTCAACGAATTGAGCCAGCGGCGCTTTCCGTCGTCGGAAGAGCAGTTTGAGGAAGCTCGCCTCAAGAAGCTGAAACTGAACTTGAAAGACCAGATGGCCAACATGGTCGAAGAGTACGCCGCCCGCGCCCAATGAGCGCCGCCGGCGTGGCCAACTAAGCAAAATTCGTCCGCGATGGTGAGAGACGGCTATCTCTACGCAGCCGCGCTGAGTGCCGCTGCCATCGCTTGCGGCATCGTTGCGGGCCCTTGGCTGGCCGCGCCATGGCTGGTGCTGGCAGCGTTCTGCCTGTACTTCTTCCGGGACCCAGAGCGCCAGATTCCGGTTGGCGACCTGTGCGTCTCGCCCGCGGACGGGAAGGTGGTCAGGGTTCACCGAGAGACCGACGGCCGGACGCGGATCAGCGTCTTCCTGAACATTTTCAACGTGCATGTCAACCGCGCCCCGATCGGGGGACAGATTCGATCAGCGCGCTACAGCCCCGGCCGCTATCGCATGGCGCACCTTGACGCGGCATCGATCGAGAACGAGCGCAACACGCTGGTCATCGGCGATACTGACGGTGGGCAGACCGTCGAGGTGACGCAGATCGCGGGCTTGATCGCCCGCCGGATCGTGTGCCACAAGGCCCAGGGTGACGTCGTGCGCAAAGGCGAACGCATTGGCCTGATCAAATTCGGCTCCCGCGTCGACGTCGTGCTGGGACCGGAATGGGAGCTGGCCGTCAAGCGAGGGGACAAGGTGGCAGGCGGCAGCTCGGTGCTGGCCAGGCGTGACTGAGGGGGGCAGCCCTGTGACCATTCGGAAGAAGGCGAAGCGCAAGCCGCAGCTCGCGCTGCCCACGCTCTTCACCGTCGGCACGCTTTTCTGCGGGTACTACACGCTGGTGCAGACCATCAAGGCGGTGTCGCTGCCACCGCACCAAGCGGCCGATGCAGCGAGGCTGCTTGACTATGCAGCTATCGCGATCGGAATCGCAATGCTCACCGACGGCTTGGACGGCCGCATCGCGCGCTTGACCAACGCCACCAGCAAGTTCGGCGGCGAACTCGACTCGCTGGCCGATTGCATCACCTTCGGAGCCGGTCCGGCCTTGCTGGCGTTCGCGTGGGGGATGCGCGGCGCACTCCCGCCCGGAGGCTCGCCGCTGCTGGAGCTGCTGCCGCCGCTCGGCTACTTCTGCACGTTCTTGTACCTCACTTGCGCCGCCGCACGGCTGGCTCGCTTCAACGTCCAGGCGGACCCGCGGCCGAAAAACCCCGGGCTGTCCCATCGCGGCTATTTCGTTGGGATCCCGTCGCCGCCGTCGGCCGGGCTGCTCGGGGCGGTCGTGCATTTTTCGTACGGTCGGCCGATCGAGCAGTGGTGGCCGGGCGGCCTGCTGTGGTGCGTGTTGCTTGCCGGCCTCGGGCTCTTGATGATCTCCAGCTGGCGCTACCGCAGCTTCAAGGAGCTCAACTTCATGCAGCGGCGCGTGACCGTCGTTTTCTTCGCCAGCCTGATCTTCCTGATCTGGAATTTCTCGCGCCCAGTGCTGTTGACCATGGCCGCGACCTTCGCGGCCAGCGGAGTCTTGACGCGTGTCGCCGGACTGTTCCGGCGGCGCCCGCTGGACGCAGACCGACCTGCCGCAGTCGACGGCCCCCAGATTCCGGGATAGCGCTCATGCGTGGGTGCGGAGGAAAGCGTCGGCGCGCCCGCGGCCCCGCCCTCGCGATCGCCAGCCTGGCGGGCCTGGCCGCGATGGCTGCCTGCGGCTACCGCGTTGTCGGCACAGCCGACCTGCTCCCGGAGGAGATCCGCACCATCGCCGTGCCGGCCTTCACCAACGCCACTTCCGAGTTCAAAGTCGAGCAGTACCTGACCGATGCGGTAGTTCGGGAGGTCCTGTCGCGGACGAGGTATCGCGTCGTGAGCGGCCCCGAAGCCGCCGACGCGACCTTGGTGGGAACTGTGATGCTGTTTGACGCCATTCCGCAGAATTTCGATCCGCTGACCGGCCGGGCCACGAGCGTGATGACCGTCACCCGTCTCAACGTCGCGCTGTACAACAGGGCCGACGGCAGTGTCTTGTACAGCAATCCGGATCTGGCCCATCGCGAGAACTACGAGGTGAGCAGCGATCCGGAGAGCTACGTCAACGAGCGCGAGGCGGCGATCGAGCGCGCCAGCCGCTCTTTGGCTGCAACGCTCGTGTCCGCCGTGCTTTCGGGGTTCTGAGCCCGGGCCTCCCAACCGGCCCGCTGCCGTTGGTTCGGCGGGCCGTGAGCATGTCCGCGAGCAGGCGAATGGCCGTCGCGCATGGTTGCAAAGTTGCAAAGGGGCACTTGATTCTGCGCCAAATTGCGCTATCTTAGTCGCGGGACGTTCGTTGTTGACATCTCTTGACATCTCTGGCCCGTTCTTAGCAACGGCTTACATGGACGTCTCGGGGGCCGCATGGGATATCGAATCCTCTTGGTAGAAGACGAAGTTGGCATCCGGGTCGCCTTGGAGGACCGGCTGCGGGTTGTCGGATACGAAGTCGAGACGGCAGACAACGGACGAGTCGCGGTGGAGCGCGCCTCTGAAGGCGGCATCGATCTGATCATCCTAGATCTGATCCTACCGGGCATGGACGGCCTCGAAGTCTGTCAGGAGCTGCGCCAACGCGGCATCTTCACGCCTGTGCTGATGCTGACGGCGCGGGCGCAGCTGGAGGACAAGCTGCGCGGATTTGCCCAGGGTGCCGACGACTACCTCACTAAGCCCTTCGACTTTCTGGAACTGCTCGCCCGCACGAAGGCCTTGCTGCGTCGCAGCGTAGACGCAGATGCGGACGAGACGCCCCGAACGTACAAGTTTGGGAATGTCACGCTCGACGCCAGGCAGTCCACGGTGTTCGTCGATGGAGAGCGCCTGTCCCTGTCCATGAAGGAATACGACCTGCTGCACTTCTTCGTCCGGCACGCGGGCGAGACGCTGGCGCGCGAACGCTTGCTCAGCGAGGTTTGGAATTACGAGAGAGGCATGCCGACGCGGACGGTCGACGTGCATGTGGGCTGGCTGCGCCGGAAGATCAAGGACGACGCTCGAAATCCGCGGTGGATCCGCACGGTCTACGGCATCGGGTACCGCTTCTCCAAAGCCTGAACAGCGAGGCGGATCGCATCGGGCGACGCCAGGAACGTCGGCCAAGGCGGCGCGGCGCCGAAGGGGCGGCTTGCGCGGAGTTGGCTCGGTATGCCCGGAACAGGTCAGGACCCCGCGGCCTGGCCGAGCCAGGGTTCCCGCCGCCGCGTGCCTCGGAACCGGCGCAAGTTCGGGCCCGGAGACGACATCGCCGCGCGCCGGTATCCGTCGCCCGTGGCCCGTCCGCGCTGCTTTGCCAGCAGGTGATCGGCGCTGCAGGCGCCTGAGCGGCCGCAGGTCGGCCGGGGAGGTCGGTACTCCTGCGTCGCTCAGCGGCGCCGCCCGCCGGTCCGTCCGCTGCGCTGCGCGTGACGCGCCGATCGCTTCCCGAGCGCCGGCCTTGACCGTCGCCGCCGCGACCGCTACAATGGCAGAAAGCTCGGCTCACGAGCAATGCGAAGCGCATCATGCCATCTCGGCGCCAGTCCAGCCTGAAGCGGTGCCTCTGTGCGGCACCAGGCCCGTGGCTGCGCGCCATTCGGCGCTCTCAGAATGGTGTTCGATTCGCCCGAGCCCGCACTGGCAGCTTGATCATTCCTGTCGCTGTAGCGTGCCCCGGCTGAGACCTCTCCCGCTTTGCGCTGAAGAGGCCGACGACCGGGGCGCGAGGTCTGGGGCAGTGATCGGTTTCCTCTCGTTCCCAGAATTAGAGGAAGATGGAAGCCAAGGGAATGCATAGCGAGGGATTCTCATCATGGCGATGTTGAGCGGAGCCCAAATCCTGATCGAGAGCTTGGTGCGCGAGGGCGCAGAAGCGGTGTTCGGGTATCCCGGCGGCGTCACGCTGCCGATCTACGACGTGCTGTATTCGCACCCGCTGCGGCACGTCCTCGTGCGGCACGAGCAAAATGCCGCGTTCGCAGCTCAGGGCTATGCCCGGGCCACTGGCAAGGCCGGTGTGTGCATGGCAACGTCTGGGCCGGGAGCGACCAACCTCACTACCGGCCTAGTGGACGCCCTGATGGACTCGATTCCGGTGGTGGCGGTCACCGGACAGGTGCCCCAGGCGCTGATCGGGCGCGACGCCTTCCAAGAGGCCGACACCTTTGGCATCTCGCGCTCGGCCACCAAGCACAACTACTTGGTCAAGGACATCAGCGAGCTGTCTCAGACCGTGCATGAAGCCTTTCACATCGCGGTCAGCGGCCGTCCGGGGCCGGTGCTGGTGGACATCACCAAGGACGTGCTGCTCTCGAAGGCGGACTACAGCGACGAGCAGGCTATGGAGCCGCTGCGGGGCTACCGCCTCGCCGCCGAGCCGGACGCGGACGCCATCGAGCGCGCTGTCGAGTTCTTGTGGCGGGCGGAACGGCCCTATATCTATGCCGGGGGAGGCGTGATCTCCTCCTCCGCGAGCGCCGAACTCGTGCGCTTTTCCGAGCTGCTCGAGGCGCCGCTGGCGCACACGGTCATGGGACTGGGCGCCATGCCCACGGGACATCCGAACTTTATCTCGATGCTGGGCATGCACGGCAGCTACGCCGCCAACATGGGCGTGACCGAGTGCGACACGCTGATCGGCCTTGGCGTGCGTTTCGACGACCGCGTGACCGGGCGCCTGGACAAGTTCGCGCCGGGCGCGAAGGTGCTGCACGTCGACATCGATCCTGCCGAGATCAACAAGAACCGCCGTGCCGACCTCGGCTTGGTCGGCGATGCCAAGCCCGTCCTGCGGGCGCTCAACGAGCGGCTCGCCGAAACGCGCGCGACGCTCGGGCGGGAGCGGCGCGTGGAGCGCTTGGCCTGGATGGAGCATGTGCGCGCCATGAAGCGCGACCACCCCTACGTCTACGAGGAGTCGACCGAAGAGATCAAGCCGCAGGCGCTGATGCGCAAGCTGGATCAGATTTCGGGCGGCGAGGCGATCGTGACGGTCGATGTCGGCCAGCACCAGATGTGGGCGGCGCAGCACCTGCGCTTCAACCATCCGCGCCTGTGGCAGTCGTCCAGCGGGCTCGGCTCGATGGGATTCGGCCTGCCCGCCGCGATGGGCGCCAAGTTCGCCTGTGCCGACAAGACGGTGATTGCCATCGTCGGCGATGGCGGCTTCATGATGTCGCTGCCGGAGCTGGGCACGATCGCCGCCAACCGGCTGCCGGTGAAGATCATCGTGATGAACAACAACACCTTGGGCATGGTGCGCCAGTGGCAGCAGCTCTTCTACGGCAAGCGCTATTCCGAGGTCGATGTGGCGTCGTTCCCGGACGCGTCGCTGCTGGCTGCCGCCTTCGGCATCGCTGGCGGGTCCGTGGCTGATCCAGCGGATCTGGACGACGCATTGGCGCACGCATTCGACGAGCCCGGGCCGTACCTGTTGAACGTGCAGGTGACGCCCGAGGAATGCGTCTATCCGATGGTCCCGGCCGGCGGCGCGGTCAGTGAGATGATCCTGCGACCGGAGCCCGAGGCGGCCGAGGCCGTGGCTGGCGACTAGGCGGCCGAGACGACCATGCAGCAGCTGATTTCCCTGCTTGTGGAGAACAAGCCCGGAGCCCTGATGCGGGTGGCGGGCGTGCTCACCTCGAGGGGCTACAACATCGAGAGCCTCACGGTGGCCAAGACCATCGATCCGACGCTGTCGATCATGACGATCGTGGCCGAGGTCGGCGAGGATGGCCGAGACCTGTTGATCAAGCAGATCAGCCGCTTGGTCAACGTCATCAAGGCCGTCGACCTGACCGACTCGCGGGCCGTCCGGCGCGAGCTGGTGCTGATCAAGATCTATGTCGCGGAGGAGCGTCGCCCGGCGCTGCTGACCGAGGCCGAGATCTTCCGGGCCCGCGTAGTGGACGCCTCGCCGGAGGCGTACACGATCGAGGCGACCGGCTCGCCGGACAAGCTCAACGCGCTCATCGCGCTGCTGCGCTCCTACGGACCGATCGAAATGGTCCGTTCGGGCGCCATGGCGATGGCCCGCGCGAAACAGAACAAACTCCCGGTGCCTAGCTACACCGAGGCGGCGCTTTCGGAAGGCTAGGGCCGCTGTAGCGAAGGCGCACACACTGGAAAGGAACGCTAACAAGACAATGCCTGCAACCATCTACTACGAGCCTGACGGCGACCTGAACCTGCTGAAGGGCAAGAAGATCGCCATCATCGGCTACGGCAGCCAAGGCCACGCCCACGCGCTCAACCTCCAGGAGAGCGGCCTCGACGTGGTGGTCGGCCTCTACGAGGGCTCCAAGTCTTGGCCCAAGGCCGAGCGCGCCGGCCTGGAGGTGCGCACCGCGGCCGAGGCGTCGGCGGCGGCGCAGGTCGTGATGATCCTGCTGCCGGACCACATCCAGCCGGACCTGTACAAGAGCGAGATCGAGCCCAACCTGTCGCCCGGCGACACGATGATGTTCGCGCATGGGTTCACGATCCACTGGCGGGAGATCCGCCCGCCGGCGGGCGTGGACGTGTCGATGATCGCGCCGAAGGCTCCCGGGCACCGTGTGCGCGAGCTGTTCGTGGAAGGCGTCGGCGTGCCCGGCCTGGTGGCGGTCGCTCAAGATGTCTCGGGCCAGGCCAAGCAGCAAGCGCTGGCCTACGCTTTGGGCCTCGGCTGCCTCAAGGCGGGCGTGATCGAGACGACCTTCAAGGAGGAGACCGAGAGCGACCTCTTTGGCGAGCAAGCGGTGCTGTGCGGCGGCTGCTCCGAATTGATCCGCGCCGGCTTCCAGACGCTGGTCGACGCCGGCTACCAGCCGGAGATCGCCTACTTCGAGTGCTTGCACGAGTTGAAGCTGATCGTCGACCTGATCTACGAGGGCGGCCTGAGCTACATGCGCTACTCGGTATCGGACACGGCCGAGTACGGCGACTACACGCGCGGCCGACGCGTCGTGGACGAGTCCGTGCGCGAGCGCATGCGCGAGATCTTGGGCGAGATCCAGTCCGGTCGGTTCGCCAAGGAATGGATGGACGAGAATCGCGCGGGACGGGAGAAGTTCCTGGCCACGCGCTCCGAGCAGGAGAGCCAGCTGGTCGAGGAGGTCGGCGGCAAGCTCCGGGCGATGATGCCGTTCCTGCGCAAGGAGAAGCCCGACTCGACGCCGCTGGCGCCCGCGGCGAACGATTGAGCGGCACAAGGTGGATCCGATGCGAGTCTTCGTTTACGACACGACGCTGCGGGACGGCACGCAAGGCGAGCATGTCTCGTTCTCGGTGGCCGACAAGCTGGCTATCGCGCACAAGCTGGACGAGATCGGCATCGACTACATCGAGGGCGGCTGGCCGGGCTCGAACCCGCGCGACGAGGAGTTCTTCGAGCGCGCCAAGACGCACCTGCGGCTGTCGCGGGCGAGGCTGGTTGCATTCGGCTCCACGCGTCACGCGGCCAACGCTGTCGAAGACGACGACAACGTCCGCAAGCTCGTCGAGTCGGCCACGCCCGCCGTAGCGATCTTCGGCAAGAGCTGGAGCCTGCACACCGAACGCGCGCTGCGTGTCAGCGAGCGGCAGAACCTAGACATGATCCATTCGACCGTAGCCTACCTGAAGTCGCTCGGGCGCGAGGTGATCTACGACGCCGAGCATTTCTTCGACGGCTACCAGACGGATCGGGACTTCGCGCTGCGGACCTTGGAAGCGGCGCAGAGCGCGGGAGCGGACAGCCTGGTGCTGTGCGATACCAACGGCGGCACGCTCACGGCGCGCCTGGGCGAGATCGTCGAGGACGTGCGCAAGCGCTTCGACGGCGTGATCGGCATCCACACGCACAACGATTCCGAGCTGGCCGTGGCGAACGCCATCGCGGCGGTGGAGCTCGGCGCCACCCATGTCCAGGGCACCGTCAACGGGTACGGCGAGCGATGCGGCAACTGCAACTTGGTCTCCACGATCTGCAACTTGGAGCTCAAGCTCGGACATACCGTCATCGGGCGCGAGAACGTTGCCAGGCTCACGGCGCTGGCCAACTACATCGCCGACACGGCCAACCTGCGGCTTGCCAACGGCAGCGCCTTTGTCGGCAAGAGCGCCTTCGCCCACAAGGGCGGCATCCATGTCAGCGCCGTGCTGCGCGACGCCGAGACTTACGAGCATGTCAGGCCGGAGGCCGTCGGAAACGAGCGGCGGGTGCTGGTCAGCGACCTGTCCGGGCGCAGCAACATTGCCTTCAAGCTGCAAGAAAAAGGCTGGGACGACAAGTTGACCGCAGAGGCTCGCAAGGAGGTGCTCGAGCGCATCAAGCAGCTGGAGTTCGAAGGCTACGAGCTGGAGGCGGCCGACGGTTCGTTCGAGTTGCTGGTCCGGCAGGCCCTGTCGGACCGGCGCGAGCTGTTCAAGCTGGACTCGATGCAGATGTCGCTGCGCAAGCGGGGGCGGGAGCACACGCAATGCGAGGTGCGCATGCGCGTGGAGACGCCGGGCGGCACCAACAGCGCCCAAGTCGCTGCGTCCGGCCCCTTCGACGCCATGGCGGGCGCGTTAAGGCAGTGCTTGGCGAGCGAGTACCCAGAAGTCGCGGACATTCGCTTGGTGGACTACAAGGTGCGGGTGCTCGACCCGGGCAAGGGCACTGCGGCGAAGGTCAGGGTGCTGATCAATTGGGCCGACCACACGACCAATTGGACGACCGTGGGCGTGTCTGACGACGTGCTCGAGGCGAGCTGGAACGCCCTTTGCGATTCGGTGAGGCTCGAGCTGCGGCGGGCGCAGCAGCCCGAGCCGGTGGCGGAGGAAGAGTCCGCCTAGCAGCCTGTGGTTTTAATCGCTTTGCCGACCACGTCGGTCGGTGGCCTTGCTTGGTGGTCCTTCGACGGCCTATGCGAGTTTTTCGGCGAATTCCGGGCTCTCTCCCCGTCTGAGGCCCAAGAGGCCCCTGAGCAGG
>JAJEHF010000037.1 GCA_022823865.1 Bryobacterales bacterium | reverse complement strand
CGGCTCGTGGACGGCGACGCCACCTCCACCACGAAGCTCGGCGCCACGCCGCCCTCCTCCCAGAGCAGATACGACTTGCGCGCCTGCTTGTGCAAAGCGCCCAGCACCACGAACACGTCCGGCACCACCACGGCCGCGGGGTCGCCCTGTCGGTAGTACACCGCCATGCTGCCTGCCACATAGGCGTCTGGCCGGGCCTGGAAATGCGTGTCCAACTGGACGCGCATGTCGATGATCGACCGCGCATGCGGGTCGGTCTCCATCAGGACCTTGCCGTCGGAGTAGGGGTACTCCACCGGTTGTTCCGCAGCCGGGTCGATGAGGGCATCCGGGGCTGCGCTGGGAGCGACCATGGCTGCATGATAGCAGGAGGGATTGCGGCCGGGGCGCAGCCGACTCGGGCCTGCTGATCAGGTCCGGTACCCTCGGCGCAGGCGGATGAATCCCAGCGTCAAACCGGCGGAGAATCGCTCCCCACGATCCAACTTGCCTCCATCGTCAAGCTTGCGCCGAGACAAGGAGTCTAGTGAAAATCGTCAAGGGTTTCATCAAGAAACTACTCTTCAACATGAAGTGAAGATATTGAAATCAGAGAAACTGCTTGAATCAGCCTTGGTGACTCTGCTAGCGCCCTCGCAGTGCGACCGATCCAGTCCTGTTCGTTCCACGCCATCGTCGCCTCAGGCACTGTGACCGAGATTTCAAGTGTCCATCGGCCAGTCCTAGAACAAGAGTCCACATTGATTCGCAAGAGGTCTGGGCAAACCCTTCCGGGAACGTTGCCACACACGACGACCGCTTCGCGTGGGTCCTCGTTGGCGGTGACGGATTCCGGCAGCCGACGCCATCGGCCCCTTCGGCTTCAGATCTCTGGACCGACACGATATTGAAGGCCAACTCGGTGGAACGGAACGCCAACCGCCCTCCCAAAGAAGCAGCCGCGTCGGAATCTGGCGGCCAATCGCGCGTCCGCTGCGCGGGTCCGATGCGCCGTTTGGATAGGAGGTCCCGAGGCACACCCTCGGGTACGATTTCGGTTGGTGCTCTGATCAGCGATCCCCGATTCTTCCTGTCCCGGTCGGAAATGCGATGCTCGGTGTTCTCCCGCCCGCAAGTGCCTGCCCGCATACGATGAAGGCGGGGGCAGGCCGAGCTTGCGAGTCGTTGTATCTGGAGCAGCCGGCTTCATCGGTTCGCACCTTTGCGACCGCTTGCTGGCGGACGGGCATGAGGTGATCGGGCTGGACAACCTCAGTACCGGCCGGGCGGAGAACTTGCGCCAGCTGCAAGATCGTGCAGAGTTCCGCCTTTTCCCGCACGACATCTGCGAGCCCTTCCAGGCAGATGGCCGGATTGACGTGGTTTACAACCTCGCGTGCCCGGCCAGCCCGCGCGACTATCTGGCGGCCCCGCTCGAAACGCTGGCGGCCTGCTCGGATGGCACCCGCAACATGCTAGAGCTGGCTATTCGCCATCGCGCCACGTTCTTGCAGGCCTCGACCTCGGAAGCCTATGGCGACGCTCTCGTCCAGCCGCAGCCTGAGACGTATTGGGGAAACGTCAATCCGATTGGCCCGCGCTCGGTATACGACGAGGGCAAGCGCTACGCGGAGGCCCTCACGATGGCCTACCGTCGCGAGCGCGGCGCCGACACTCGCATCGCCCGTTTGTTCAATGTGTACGGTCCCCGCATGAAGCGTGGGGACGGGCGTGTCTTGCCTGCCTTCTTGGACCAAGCGCTGCGAGCCGTTCCCCTTACGGTCTTCGGCGACGGTTCGCAGACGCGGAGCTTTTGCTATGTCACTGACATTGTCGAGGGCATCGTCCGATTGGCCGCCAGCGACGAAGCGACGCCGGTGAACCTCGGTGGCCCGGACGAGATCACTGTGCTGGCCCTGGCCAAGGTTGTGCAGACCGTCGCAGGCGTCGACTGCGGCGTCACCCACCTCGAGTTGCCCCAGGATGACCCGAACCGACGCCAGCCGGACATTGCCAAGGCGAGACGCCTGCTCGGCTGGGAGCCGGAGGTGGATTTGCGGCACGGGGTGCGGATGATGCTGGCATCCTACGTGGAGTGAGGCCGCTGCCGTCAGGGGTTCGGTCCCGATCAGGCGCCGCGACCAGTTGGGCGGGGATCAGCCGGATGCGACGCAGTCGGGCCGGAAGCACGCTTCAGCAGCCTGACAGGCGCGCTCATGTGAGATCATAGGGCGCCTCAAGACCATGTCGCGCGCCCTTACTCGTCGGAACTTCCTTGCCACCGCAACCGCCTTGTCGGCGTCGTCCGCGTGCAGGTCTAGCGGCCCTGAGCAGGCGGAGGGCCCGGGCCGGCCCAACATCGTGCTGCTCATGGGAGACGACCATGGCTGGCACGAAACCGGCTACAACGGTCATTCCCACGTCAAGACGCCAGTCCTAGACGAAATGGCCGCGTCCGGATTGCGCCTTGATCGGTTCTACTCGGCCGCGCCGGTGTGCTCGCCGACCCGCGGCAGTGTGATGACGGGGCGGCATCCCAACCGTTACGGCACATTCAGCGCGAACTGGTCGATCCGGCCCGAGGAAATCGGCATCGCCCAAATCCTGAGCCAAGCCGGCTATGCCTGCGGCCACTTCGGCAAGTGGCACCTCGGCCCCGTCAAGGCCGATTCGCCGACGAACCCCGGTGCTTTCGGGTTCGACGAGTGGCTCTCTCACGACAACTTCTTCGAGATGAACCCGGTTCTGTCGCGAAACGGCGCCGCTCCCGAGAAGCACGAGGGGGAGAGCTCCCAGATCGTGATCGACGCGGCCAAGCAATTCATCGACAAGGCCAAGGGCGAGGGGCGGCCTTCCTTCACGGTCATCTGGTTCGGCTCGCCCCACGAGCCTTACAGTGGCTTGGACTCGGACCTCCAGATGTACGCGGATCTTCCAGAAAGCCTGCAAGAAGACACGGCCGGGATCACCTCGATGGAGACGGGCCTGCGCACGCAGGTGCGCTTGGACAAGATCCTGCAAGCCCGTTACGCCGAGATCACGGCGATGGACCGGGCCATCGGAGATCTCAGAGACCACCTGCGGGAAACCGACCAACGGTCCGACACGCTGCTGTGGTACTGCAGCGATAACGGAGCGCCATCGGAGGCCCGCTTTTCGTCCCCCCTGCGGTCGAACAAAGGCCGCGTGTACGAAGGCGGCGTGCGCGTTCCCTCCGTGATCGAATGGCCTGCACGAATCCCGGAACCGATGCGCAGCCCCGTCAACTCCGTGACCAGCGACATCCTGCCCACGCTTTGCGAACTCACCGGCCAGTCGCTGCCGGGCCACCCGCTGGACGGCCTCAGCCTGGTACCGGTCATTGATGGGGCCATGCAGGAGCGGCCGGAGCCGATCTGCTTCTGGAGCTTTGGCGCCGACTCGGAAGGCACCGGCGAGCCGTACATTGACCCGGCCCTGCAAGAAGGCACCACGCCGCTCGTCAAGTACATGGACGGCCGGCTGACGCGGAATTTCCGCAACTTCCACCGCCCAAGCGTCGAAGAGGCCGACTTCAGCGGCCCGCGGGCGGTTCTCGACCACCGCTACAAGCTGGTGGTGGAGGGCGGCGGCGCCGGGACGAGGGAATTGTTTGACATCCGCGCCGATTTGGCCGAGAGCAACGACCTCGCGGACAGCCAGCCCGAAGAAGTCGCGCGCCTAGAGGCGCACTTGCGCGACTGGCAGGAGTCAGTGCTGAACAGCCTGTCGGGCGGCGACTATTCGCAACGTCAGGCTCAATAGGCCCAGGGCCCTCGGGTGAACAGCCCGCCGTCAACCATCAGCGTTTGGCCCGTGATGAACTCGCTCTCGTCGCCGCATAGGAACGCCACCGCCTCTGCGACGTCGGGAGGGTGGCCGACGCGCCCCACCGGTGTCAGCTTCGACCACTGCCCGGCGTAGTCTGCCGCCTCGCGCTCGGTTCGCTCGATCAGGATGGCTCCGGGCGCCACGCAGTTGACTGTGATACCGAGATCGCCGAGTTCGGCCGCAGCGACCTTCGTGAGCTGCTCGATGCCGCCCTTGCTGGCCGTGTAGCTGACAAGGTTGGGGAAGGCGACCTTGTTGCAGCCCGATCCGATGTTGACGATGCGGCCTTTGCCGCGCTCCTTCATGGCGCGCGCCGCCAACTGAGTGCAGAGGAAGCATCCCTTGAGGTTCGTGTCGATCACGCGGTCCCAGTCCTGTTCGGTTAGCTCGAGCAACGGAGCCCAGACCTGTGTCCCGGCATTGTTGACGAGAATGTCGAGCCCGGCGAACTCGGACAGCACCCTGTCGAACATGGCCCGAACTTGCGCCGACTCTGCGACGGAAGCCTGCACGGAAAACGCTCGTTTCCCGATCTTCCGGACAGCGTCCACGACTTGCTCGGCGCCGGCGGGATCGCTGTTGTAGTTCACTGCGACATCGCAGCCCAGCTCGGCAAGCTTGAGGCAGATCCCGCGGCCGATCCCCTTGCTCGCGCCGGTGACCAGCGCCGTCTTGCCTGAAAGTTCCATAGAGCCTCGCCCGCAGTCTATCAAGGCTACGCCAAGTCCCCCGCGAGACGGAGGCCCGCCAGACGGCCGATCAGACCCCTTCCAGGGCCGTGTCGATGGTTGGATACTTGAACGCGAATCCCGCGCTCAGGGCCTTGTCCGGCACTGCGCGCTGTGACGCCAGCAGCACCTCGGCAAATTCACCCAATCCGAGGCGCAGGGCGAACGCCGGGGCCGGGAAGGGCGCCGGCCGGCCGACCGCGCTGGCAAGCGCCTTGGTGAACTGTCGGTTGGTCACCGGATTCGGCGCGCAACCGTTGACTGCTCCGGACAACGTCTCGGATTGGGCGCAAAACAGGAACAGGGAAGCCAGATCGTCCACGTGGATCCACGGCATCCACTGCCGCCCGTGGCCGAGCCTGCCTCCGGCGCACAGTTTGAACAGGGGGAGCATTCGGGCCAGCGCCCCGCCTTGCGCCCCGAGCACGAGACCGATCCGAATCGTGACGACTCGGATGCCCAGGTCTTCGGCAGCGCGCGCCTCCGCTTCCCATGCGCGACACACATCGGCAAGAAATCCCTCTGCCGCCGCCGCAGACTCAGCCAAGACTTCGTTGCCGCGACTGCCGTAGATCCCGACTGCGGAAGCCGCAACCAAGACTTCCGGCCGGCGCTCGAGGTCGCGCATGGCTTCGACCAAGTGCTTGGTCCCCTCAACGCGGCTGTCCCGGATGTTCGCCTTCTTGGCCTTTGTCCAGCGGCCCTCTGCAACCGGCTCGCCCGCTAGGTGAAACACGGCCTTACATCCATCGAAGGCTTCTGCCGGCGGGAGCTCGCTGGCCGGGTCCCAGCGGAAGCACGCGCTCTGAGCGAATTCCGGAGGGGCGTGTTCCGGGGCGCGGGTGAGGATCCGCGGTCTTGTCAGCAGCTTGCAGAGCCGCCGGCCCACGAATCCTGTCGCTCCGCTAACTACACAGTGCAAGGATTGCGTCACAGTCTGATTCTAGACGCCGACGCGGCAGGCCCCTCGCCCTTGATTCCCAGTGCTGTACGATGGGCGCCGATGACGAGATTCAAGTGTGCCCTCGCGGTGCTCGCCATGGTCCTGGCCGCACGCGCCTTCCCGGCTGACAAACCGAACATCGTGTTCATCCTTGCAGACGACGTTGCGGACCAAGCGCTGGGCTGCTACGGCGGTACTTCGTACCAGACGCCCCGGATCGATGCCTTGGCCCAGGCGGGCGTCCGCTTCCGCCATTGCTATTCCATGCCGGTTTGTCACCCTTCGCGCATCGCCATCATGACGGGCCGGTACCCCTTCCGCGCAGGGCGGCCGCAGTGGGGGACGTTCCCGCGCAATCTTGAGAGCGCGACCATCGGCAATGCGATGCGCAAGTCCGGGTATGCGACCGCCATCGCCGGCAAGTGGCAGCTGACGCTGCTGCGCGACGAGCCCGACCATCCTGGCCGCCTCGGCTTTGACCGCTGGTCATTATTCGGCTGGCACGAAGGACCGCGGTATTACCGGCCGCTGATCTACGAAGATGGCAAGGTCCGCTCCGATGTCAACGACAGGTACGGGCCGGACGTCTACGTCGACCTGCTGGTCGACTTCATGCGCGAGAATCGCGACAGGCCATTCTTCGCGTTCTACTCGATGGCATTGGCCCACGACGTCACAGACGACGTCGGTACACCGCCGCCGCTCGGCCCGCAAGGACACTACGACAGCTACAAGCTCATGGTCGAAAACATGGACGAGCGGGTCGGAAGGCTCGTCGACGCGGTCGACGAGCTCGGCATTCGGGAGCGCACGCTGTTCCTGTTCACGGCGGACAACGGTACCCCCAAGTCCTACTACTTCACCGCCGAGGGCGGGAAGATGTTCAAGCAGCCCATAGAACTGGTCTGGAACGGGCAGCGGGTCAAGGGCGGAAAGGGCGAGCTCACGGATGGGGGCACCCGCGTGCCGCTCGTCGCGAACTGGCCCGGAAAGCTAGCGCCGGGGCAGGTCGTTGACGACTTGGTGGACTTCAGCGACTGGTTTCCGACGTTTGTTGACTTGGCAGGCGGGACGGTGCCGGCCGGGCTGGACGGGGTCAGCTTGGCCGATCGCCTGCGTGGCGGCGCCGCTTCACCGCGCGCGTGGGCCTTCGCGGCGGGCAGCTCGGCGCGCTGGGTGCGCACGCAGCGATGGAAACTGTACGACGACGGACGGCTCTACGACATGAGCGCGGGCAGGGAGGAAGTCGCTCCGCTGACGATCAGCGGCGCCTCCGAGGAAGCGCTGCGAGCGAGGGCTGAGCTTGGGGCCGCGCTCCGGGGATTGGTGCCGCCCGAATGACACAAGAAGGCTGAGACCGCCGATTTCGGGTTGCCTCTGCAATCGGCCGCAATTTGACGCAGTGGAGTCGCTCATTCGTCCGGCTCGAACACGAACTCGGGTACGACCACTTCCCAGTCGGTGCATTTGATGGATTCGTGATACTGCGCCTCCGACGCTTCGCGGCTCCAACCGACTATGGCGAACACTTCGGCCGAAAGACACCGCATTCTGGGCGGCGGTTCGAACGATTTGGCCAGACGTCCGACAAGTCGGCCCCCGCGGTCCCGCAATTCCCACCGTTCGCTACCTCGGCTCCGTACCTTCAATGGAGCGCCAGTCGACAACCCGGCGATGGCGGCGTGTATCGGATCGTCTACACGCCGGCGTCCGGCAAGGCCGACGTCGACGTCTTTAAGGGTCACTCGGACATGGCGATACTTGACCGCTTCCGGACACGGAGCTAGCTCTGCCGCTTTGCGCCGTATTGTCGCAGTATGCCCCTGCAAGACGTTCTGCAGAGCCAGCGATCCGTTCAAGCGTGCCAGCGTGAGTGTCTCCCGCGCGCGCGTCATGGCTACGTAGTACAGCCTGCGGGGCGCGTCGGCATCTTCGTTGCGCCCGACTCGATTCCAGCCGCCATCGAGCACGGCCACGTGATCGAATTCGAGGCCCTTGGCTCGGTGGGCGGTGAGTACCAGCAGGCCATGCTGGCGACGGCGTATATCCCGGCCCCACTCCGCCAGCCATTCGGCAACGTTGGCTACGGGTGTCTCCCCGCCACCGGTTTCCAGCGAATGTTCCGCTATCGCCTGTCGCAGCAGGTCGTGCCACCGATCGGATGGGCGTGCGTCTATCCAGCCGCGTAAGGCGACATCATCGGCAATCCTCGACTTCAGTCCGCGCAGCCATTCAACAAAGGCACGGGTTTCCCGCAGGCGCCAGAAGTTAGGGATTTCCTCGTTCGCCATCTGCACTGGAATGTCGTGTGCTTCGCAGAACGCCCGTACCGGAACCAGGAATTCCCACTCTCGTGCGATCACCGCGCAACGCGCCCAATCCCAATCCTGGAGAAGTTTGGAGAGGCGAAGAAGCTCCGCCATGACTGCCCGCGCCTGATGGACCGGATCGCCGCCTGCTGGAAGTAGCTGCACTCGTCCCTGCGAAACCGGATCAAGCTCTGTCCACTCTCCGCCCGGCGAATCCTTAGCACGAGCCCGATTCACACGGATGGGATACGCAGCCTTCATACGGTTCGATGCAGGTTCGATCATCGCGTTCGCTGCCGCCACGATGTTGGCTGTCGATCGGTAGTTATCGGTCAGCCAAGTGGGCTGTGGCCCGTAGTCCGACTTGAAACGCCGGATGAACTCTACCGAAGCGCCGTTGAAGGCGTAGATGTTCTGATCGTCGTCGCCGACCGCGAACAGAGTGAGCTTGCCCGCATCGCCACTTAGCGTTCTCCCAGCCAAGGCCGAAATGAGTTCGTACTGCTCGCGCCCTATGTCTTGGTATTCGTCCACCAGAATCCAGCGGAAGCCCGCCAGCAAGCGTTCGCGGCGCTCGTCTGCCTCTTCCGGCGGCAGGCCCTGGCCGCGCAGCAAAGCGATCGCACGCTGCAAGACATCCCTGAACGTTTCGTCGTCCGGGCGCTCCACTTGGCTCGCGAAGCTGGCGCCCGTTAGGCGCATAGCGAGAGCGTGCAACGTGAGCACAGTCACGCCCCGGGCGTCATCGCCGATCAGATCCGCCAGCCGACGCCTGATATCGACGGCCGCGTGACGGTTGTAGGCAAGGGCAAGGATTCCCCGAGGGTTCTCCCGGCTGACGCGTATCAGCCAGGCGATGCGATGCACCAAGACACGCGTTTTCCCGGAACCAGGGCCAGCTAGCACCAATACATTGGTCTGATCCCGCTCGTCAGACACGATGCGCTGCTGGATAGGGTTCTTTAGGCTCTCGACGATGGTGCGCCACGACTCGGGTGTTGTCTGGCGGCCGATCTCCTTGTCTCGACCGGGCAGCCAGCGAGCGAGAAAATCCACCTCCTTGAGCGAGAAATAGTCCATCGCTAGGCGCAGTGCCTCGCTCACAGAAGCAAGGCCGTGCTCTGCGAACGCAACCATCACGTGGATCTGCAGCACCTGTCCCTTGTAGTGAAGCGCTAGGGGCTTGAATTCAGTACGCGAAAAACCGCGACGGTCCCTGTGCTCCAGCCGGATCTTCATCGCCGGACGAAACACTGCTAGGCCCTTGTTGAGACGGAGCACTTCCTGCTCGTGGAGCCAGAGCAAGGCCCGGTCCAACAGCTTGGCAGGGTGCCGGACTCTGCCTTTCAGGTGCAAGGAGGACTTGATCGCTTGCAACAGTTGCCCGACGGTGGTCTCAGCCAGCAGATCGGTGCCTCGGCTGCCCGGCGCTAGGCAGCCTAGCAAGTGGTCCAGCAAGCGTCCGGCGGCCTCTCGCCGGAGTTGAGATGTAGTCTCCAGCGGGTCCCACTCGCGGTTCAATGTGATCAGCGCAGTCTCGGCATCGCGCTTTCGCACGGCGAGGCTACCCACGACTTGATCGTCCCCACCACGTCCGTCGTAGGAGATGCTACGGACGATGCGCCAGAGACGCTCCGGCAGCGGGTCGGTTAAGCCCTGATCCCGTAGCACTTGGGATGCAATCCGGAAGTGAATTGGGGATGTGTCGCCCTTTCCCAGATCCGGCGCTGCCTCGCGCATGTGCGCGATCAGCGCGGTCTCCAATGAATCCGCCTCCTCAAGCCGCTTGCGGGAAGAGCGCTCTACGCCGGTGTGGACGAACGCGGTCAGCGCCGTGTCGTTGCTGGCGATGCCGAAGCCTTCTAAGTCGTGCAACGCCCCGCACACGCGTTCGGGACTCAATCCCGAGACGCCCATCAGTTCGTCCGTGCTGACCCCTTCGTCGGCATCCGCCTCGATCAGCGCTTCGGCGATCTTCAATAATTGCTCGCGATATCCAGTCGTTATGTCAGCCTTCCTCAGCCGCTGTTCGGCCTCCTCGACTGAATCTACGCGGAGTGACGACGGAAACACCTGAACGATGTTCTCTTCGCGGGTCGTAACTACTCACGCCTCGGTTGGTGTCGAGGCGGGAGTTGGTGTCGGGCCATAGTCTTGTTCGAGCGTGGCGACAGCGTTGCCGGCGAGCGCGATTTGAATGGCGACCAGAGGATTGTAGCCGAGCGCTTCCATGGACTG
>JAJEHF010000230.1 GCA_022823865.1 Bryobacterales bacterium | reverse complement strand
CCCGCGCCCGGCCAGCTCCCGGGTGGCCCCAGCGGGGAGGCCACACCCGTTCCCGTCCCGAACACGGCAGTTAAGCTCCCCAGCCCCGATGGTACTGCGCCGGCAACGGCGTGGGAGAGTAGGACGCCGCCCGGAACCCTTTCGCGGGCGCCCCCAACAGGCGCCCGCCTAGCCTGCAGACCAGTCCCGCACTTGCGCCGTGGCGATGCCCAGCCCCGGCAGCATCACCGGGATGCCCTCTTCCACCCCGTACACGGTGGCCCCGTCGCTCGTCACGAGGCCTTCCGCCAGCGGCCCCTCCACCGGCGTGCCGTCAACGTGCTTGACGGTTCCGCCCGCGATGGCCTCGTTCAGCGCGGCCAGCTGCGACGCGGCCAGCTCCCGCACTGGCACCTTGGTGACCGGACAGCACAAGATCTTCAGCAGCTCGGCGCTCACAGGCATTCTCGGGTCCGCAACCTCCCATCCAGCATAGTCGAAGGCCGCCGCCGGGCCGCGCCGGACGCATGCTCGCGGCGTCAGGCACGAGCCGCGCCAGCGTTGACATCCACCCCCGTCTCGGCTATAGTTAACGAACTCCGGCGCTCGCCGGCGGACGCCGCCGCAGGCGTAACTGCCGTGCGAAAACCCGTGCGCTCAGCTCGCTGTGGGGTCGGCGAGCGCTCGGGTAGGCATGGTCGCGGCCCGCGCCGCTGCTGGAAGGGGCCAATCTCGCGAGGCCGTCGCATTCATGCAGGCGCAATCAGAAGAAACCAAGCCGGTCGCAGACGAGAACGGTTCCGGCGTCGCCGACGCGGCCGAGCAGCCCGCCGGCGACCAGTCTCCCGCGCCGGACCTTCCGCCTCCAGAACTAGTTGACGCCGCCGGCGCGGCGGAGGAAGAGTCCGTTGCGGCGCCGGAACCGCCAGCGGCTGACGCTGGCCCCGGCCCGTCCGCCAGCGAAGCGCCATCCGATGCAGCCGCGGACCCAGCGGACCCGCCGGGCGCCGCGGCACCGCAAACCATGGACGAGCCCGCAGCCCCGGCAGCTTCTGCCCCGCCGGCGCCTCAGGAGCCGCCGCAGGCACCGGAGCTGGCAGACGCGCGGCCTGCCGAACAGGGACCGGACGAGCCAGGGCCAGCTGCCGCGCAGTCCGAGCCCGAGGCCGAGCTCGCCGCCGCCCGGGCGCCCGCGGTTGCCGCCGCACCGCCACCAGCGCCCGCCGCGCCGCCATCGCCCAGCGGGCCGAACGCAATCCCGGGCTTGCCCGACTTGGCCAGCGCCGAGGAGGACCTGCTCGACGACATCCCGGAGTTCGAGGACCCCGAGCTGCTGCCGGACATCCCGTCGGACGCCGGGCCGGTCGTCCGCGCCGGCGCCCGTTGCAAGGGAACCGTTGTCGCCGTGCGCGACTCGGGCGTAATCGTCGCCTTCGGGACCAAGGTCGAGGGCAGCGTGCCCTTGGCCGAGTTCCAACAGGCCGACGGCACGGTCTCCGTAGAGCCCGGCCAGGAGATCGAAGTCTTGGTCGAGCGCATGGGGGCTCCCGGCGAGTATGCCGCCCTTTCGTTCAAGCGCATCCGCGAGCTGGAGGTGTGGGCCGGGATCCAAAAGGCGCACGCGCACAACCTGGCGATCAAGGGCAAGGTCGTCGGGCCCGTCAAGGGAGGCCTGCGCGTGGACATCGGCGTGCCGGCCTTCATGCCCGGCTCGCAGATCGACATTCGGCCCGTCCGCAAGATGGATTCGTGGGTCGGCAGCGAGGTCGAGGTTGCGGTCATCGAGTGCGACCGGCGACGCGGGAACGTTGTGGTCTCCCGCAGCAGCCTGCTCAGGGCGCGGCAGCGCGAGATGCGGGCCGAGACCCTCGGAAAGCTCGCGGTGGGCGAGCCCGCCACGGGGGAGGTCACGACCATCACCTCGTTCGGGGTATTCGTTGACCTCGGGGGCATCGAGGGCATGATCAAGTACGCCGACCTGTCCTATGGCCGCGTCCGCAAGGCGGAGGACCACGTCCAGACGGGCCAGCAGCTGACCGCCAGGGTCATGCGCATCGACGAAGCGAAGGAGAAGATTGTCCTGAGCCTGAAGGCGATGCAGCCCGATCCGTGGCTCACGATCGGGGAGCGTTTCAGCGTCGGCCAACGCGTGCGCGGACGGGTCACTAGCGTGAAGGATTATGGTGCCTTCGTCGAACTCGAGGCGGGCGTCGAGGGCCTGATCCACTTCTCGGAGATTGACTGGTCGCGCCGCGCCAAGCATCCCACCAAGACATTCGCCCCTAACACCGACACGGAAGCGGTCGTGCTGGCGATCGATCCGGACCAGCGGCGCATCTCTCTGAGCGCCAAGCGTCTCACGCCAGACCCGTGGGACACGCACGCGGCCAGCCTGGAAGTCGGGCAAGTCGTCAAGGGCGTTGTGCGCAAGATCGAAAACTACGGGCTGTTCGTCGAGATCGCGCCGGGAATCGAGGGCTTGGTGCACGTTTCAGACCTGTCTTGGGATTCGCGCCCGGCCCAGCCCAGGGAAGTGGCGCAGAAGGGACAGGAGATTTCCACGGTGATCCTTCAGACGGACCTGGAGAACCGCAAGCTTTCGCTGGGCGTGAAGCAGCTGCAGCCGGACGCGTGGGACGCCTTCCTGATCGAGAACTCGGTCGGCGACGTCTTGCCGGGCACGGTGCGGCGAATCGCGAAGTTCGGCGCGTTCGTCGAGCTGGCGACCGGCGTGGAAGGCTTGTGCCACAGTTCCCAGCTCCCGAAGGATCGCAGCGCGATCAAGCCCGGGCAGCAGCATGAGTTCGAGATTCTCGAGCTCAACGAGCGCACGCGGCGCATCGGGCTGCGCTACCTTTGAGCGGGCCGTCTGGCGACCGGTCACACTCGACACAGTGCGCGCGCGCCGGCCGCACCGCCCCAGTCCTCAGCGCGCGGCCCCGCCGCTGATGCCGACCACTACGGAACCCTCCGCGTTGGCAGCTACGTCGACGCCACTGCCGGGCTGTTCCTGTCTCAGCCTGGCCGCGCCCGCCCGAGATCTGATGCCAGCGCACGCCGTAAGACAACAACATGCCAAACACGAAAACTCAACGTTTTCCCGCCAGCCGGAGCTGGGCTGGCGCCCGACCCCGGCGAACGCAGGGCGGGTTGTTGTCGATCGAGAAAGGGAGCAATGCCGGCGCGGCTCCGGGCGAATTCGGCCACGGCCCGCGCAGCGCCGGTATCCTCATCCTCGCCGCCCGCGCCCGTGCGCAAGCGCGCCGGAAGCCTGCCTGGCAAGAATTAGTCCATTCGTGTCAATCACGTACAATCACTAGACGGGCCTCGGTCAACAGCGCCATTTGCGCTACAATGGCCCGAAAGGGAGGTTGAACCTAAACCACATGACAAAAGCAGAACTCGTTTCCGAGGTCGTGAATTCCACGAACACAACTCGCCAAGAAGCAGATGTGATCGTAGACACGGTCTTGGATAGCATCGTCAGTTCGCTCACAAAAGGAGAGAAGGTCGAGTTGAGAGGCTTTGGCAGCTTCCGCACTCGTCAGCGCCCGGCCCGCCAGGGACGCAATCCGCGTTCCGGGGAGATGGTCGAGGTACCTTCCAAGACGATCCCGTTCTTCAAGGCCAGCAAGCAGCTGCGCGACGCCGTCGGCGATTCCACGCCGACCGAATAGACCCAAAGCCCGCCCGAGGCGGCGGCCGCGCGATGGACTTTCTTTGGAGCCCGCGGCGCTACCGCTACGTCACAGGTGCCTCCGATGCCGGTGCCAAGCAGGGTTGCGGTTTCTGCCGCATCGCGGACGCGAGCGTCCCCGATCGTCTGTCGTTGATCCTGCATCGGGCCGAGCACAACCTCGTCATCCTCAATCGCTACCCGTACGCCAGCGGCCACATGCTAGTGGTGCCGTACGAGCACGTCGCGAAGCTGGCGGCGGCGTCGCAAGGCGCCGCCTCGGAAATGATCGAATTGACGCGCCGCATCGAACGCGTCTTGGACAGGCTCTACCGGCCCGACGGGGTCAACGTCGGGATGAACATCGGACGCGCCGCCGGCGCGGGCGCGGCCGATCACATCCACATGCACGCGCTGCCGCGCTGGGCGGCCGACTCGAACTTCGCGACCGTGATCGGGGAGACTCGGCTGCTGCCGGAGGCGCTCGAAGTGACGTGGGAGCGGGCCAAGGCGGAATTCGAGCGGTCTTGAGGAGGCGCTGACGGGGCCAACGACCCGATGCGCTTCCTATAATCACAACCATGGGGGCAGACGGTGCATCGCTGCTGAAGCTGGCCTTGGCGCTGTATGCGGTGGGCCTGCTCGACGCGCTGTACGCGGTGGCGAAGCCCCGGCACCAGTTGTCGCGGCTGGCCGTCTACGCCTTCGTGGTTGCCACAGCCGCACACTTCTGCTCGCTAGCGCTGGACAGTTGGGCGCAGGGCCGTTTCGCTGTGCAGACCCTGCAGCAGATGTCCTCGATGGCGTCGTTCTTCATGGCGGCGGCGTTTCTCGCTGCCTATGCGCGGTTCAAGTACACGAGCCTGGCGGTTTTTGCGTTCCCGCCAGTGTTCGTGCTGGCGCTCGCCGGTGCCTTGGGCGGCGCGGCGCCGGCGGCATCGCGGCCGATGCTGCAGTGGTGGATATCCGCACATGCCGCGTTGTTCCTGCTGGGCTATTCCGCGCTGTTCCTGGCCTGCGTGGCGGGATTGATGTACCTGATCGAAGAGCGCGATCTCAAGGCCAAGCGCCAAAGGCCGTTCTCCAACCACCTGCCCCCGCTCGGCAAGCTGGACGAGATCGGCTACAAGGCGCTGGCGGCTGCGTTCGTGCTCATCACGCTGGGGCTCATTGCCGCGTCGGTCTGGGCGTTCACCAAGTGGGGCTCGAGCTGGATGGTCGACCCCACGATCGCGCTGGCGTTCCTGACGTGGGGGATCGCTTTCGCGATTGTGCTGGGCCGGATGGCGGCCGGCTGGCGCGGGCGCAGGGGCGCCTATCTTGCCATCGCCGGGTTCTGTTGCGCGGCGCTGACTTGGATCGTCAACAGCGGCGCCCACACGTTCATGGGCCAATGAATATCCAGCTTGTCGGGATGAACCACAAGACCGCGCCGGTGGAGGTGCGCGAGCTCCTCGCCCTTTCGGAAGAGGGCGCGGGCGAGCTGGCGCGGGAATTGACGCGCGGGGACTTGATCGACGAGGCCATGGTCCTGTCCACCTGCAACCGCGTGGAGTTCATAGCCAGCGGCGAGCCTGATGCCCTGCGCGGGGAGTTCTTGCGTCGCTTCAGCGGCTCGGTCAACGGTTCCGGGCCGCCGCAAGGCGCCCTGTACAACCTGGCCGAGCGGCAGGCGGTGCGCCACGTCTTTCGCGTTGCGTCGAGCCTGGACTCGATGGTGGTGGGAGAGCCGCAAATCTTGGGCCAGGTGCGCGAGGCTTACCAGCGCGCCAAGGAGGCCGGAGCCTTGGGCGGCCCGCTGGAGCGCCTGATGTCGCACGCGTTCCGCGTGGCGCGGCGCGTGCGCAGCGAGACCGAGATCGGCAAGATGGCCGTGTCGGTCAGCCATGTCGCCGTGGAATTGGCGCGCAAGATCTTCGGCGACCTTGGCGGGCGCGCCGTCCTGCTGATCGGCGCGGGCGAAATGGCCGAGGCGGCGGCCCGCCACTTGCAGGCCGCCGGGGCGTCGCGGCTGTGGGTGACCAATCGCACGGCCTCGGGGGCCGAACGGCTGGCTTCCGAGTTTGCGGGAGAGACGGTGCCGTTCGAACGGCTGCTGGAAGCTCTCCAGAGCGTTGACATCGTGATCTCTTCGACCGGGTCGCCCGGGTTCATTCTGTCGCGGCGCGCGGCCGAGGGCGTCATCGCGGCCCGGCGCAACAAGCCCATTTTCTTGGTCGACATCGCCGTCCCGCGCGACATCGACCCTGCGATCAACGAGGTCGAGAATGTGTTCGTCTACGACATCGATGACCTGCAGCAGGTCGCCGAGGCGAACATGGAGAACCGCCGCCGCGAGGCCGAGCTGGCGGAAAAGATCATTGACGCCGAGGTCGAGCGCACCTTCCAGCGCATCAAGGCCAGCCAGGCCGGGCCGGCCATCGTTTCCTTGAACGAGCGCCTGGAGGCGATCCGCCAGGGCGAGCTGGAGCGCCACCAGGCGAAGTTGCGCGGCCTGAGCGCCGAACAGCGCGCGGTCGTGGACCAGCTGACGCGGTCCATCATCAGCAAGGTGGCCCACCACCCGATCCGCGAGGCGAAACGCAGCGCGTCCGACCCCCGCTCCCGGATCACGGTGGAAGATATCCGCCGCATCTTCGGGCTCGACTAGGCGCCGGCGTGGCCAGCCTGACCATCGGCACGCGGGGATCGCCGCTGGCCCTGTGCCAGGCGCGCTGGGTGGCCGCGCAGCTAGCCGCCCGCGGCACCTCGGCCAGCATTCGAGTGATCAAGACAACCGGCGACCAAGACGCCAAGGTCCCGCTGGCGGCGCTGGGTGCGCAGCGCGGCGTCAAGGGTGTCTTCACCAAGGAAATCGAGGACGCCCTGATCGCCGGCGAGATCGACCTTGCGGTGCACAGCTTGAAAGACCTGCCCACCGAGATCGACGAGCGGTTGGCGCTGGGCTGCGTGCCGGCGCGAGCCGACCCCCGGGACGCGCTGCTGGGCCGCCGACTCGCGGAATTGCGACCCGGAGACCGCGTCGGCACCGGCTCGCTGCGGCGCGCGGAACAGCTGCGCGCGCTGGTGCCGGGAGTGGAAATCGCCGGCGTGCGCGGAAACGTCGACACGCGCATCCGCAAGCTGCGCAGCGGGCAATACGATGCGATCATCCTGGCCGCGGCCGGGCTCGAGCGGCTCGGGCTGCTGGACGAGGCCGCCGAGCTGCTCGCGCCGGCCCAGATGGTGCCGGCGATCGGTCAGGGAGCGCTCGGAATCGAGATCCGGGCGGGCAACCTGCGGGTCGCGGAAGCCTTGGCGGCAATCCACGATCTGCCCACGGCGTCTGAAGTGGCGGCCGAGCGGTCGCTGCTGCGGGCGTTGGGAGGGGGGTGCGACGTGCCGCTGGGAGGGCACGCGACCTGCGGCGCGAGCGGGGTCACGTTGCGCGCGGCGGCCGCGCTGGACCGGGGGGGCTTGGCCAGGCTGCAGGAGACCGCGCCGGCTGGCGCCGCTGTTTCGCTCGGAATCGCGGTGGCGGAGAAGCTCCGCGGGCTGGGGGTCGAGTCTTCCGGCCCGGCCGCCTGAGCCCGTCGGCCTCAGGCAGCTCGCTCGAGGTGCTCTTCGAAGCAGGCGTCCACGCAGGCCAGGACCTCGGCCGGTGAAGCGGCACGATGCACCTGCTTGCGCAGCTGGGCCCCGTTGCGCATGCCGCGCGTGAAGTACGTCGCGAACTGCTTCATCTTGCCCAGGGGGCTGCCGGATATCTTGCCGGCGTCGTCGCGCAGCAGGCGGTAGTAGCGCATGAGCAGCTCGTAGCGCTGCCGCTCGCTGGCCAATTGATACGAGCCGGTTCGGAGGTATTGCTGGATCTGGCGGAAGATCCACGGGTTGGTCGAGGCCGCCCTGCCGATCATTACGCCGTCGCAGCCGGTGTGCCGGAACATCCGCACGCAGTCCTCCGGCGAGAACACGTCGCCGTTGCCGACGACCGGGATCCTGACGGCCTGCTTGAGCTCGGCGATGCGGTCCCAGTCGGCTTCGCCGGCGTAGCCCTGCTGGCGGGTGCGGCCGTGCAGGGACACGCCTTGCAGGCCGCAGTCCTCGGCGAGCCGGCCCATCTGCGCGACCACGATGCTGCTGTCGTCCCAGCCGGTGCGGAACTTGCACGTGAACGGGATCGAGACGGCGGAGCGGACGGCCTTGAGGATGCGCTCGACCAGCGGCAAGTCGCGCAGCAGCCCGGATCCGCCGTTGCACTTGACGACCTTCTTGACCGGGCAGCCGAAGTTCATGTCGACCCCGTCGAAGCCCAGGTCCTCGACCACCCGGGCGGCATCGGCCAGCACGGCGGGGTCCGAGCCGAACAGCTGGGCCACGATCGGGTGCTCGTCCGGTTCGAAGTGCAGGTAGTTGAAGGGCGAGCGGCGGGGCTTGGCGCTGGGCTTGGCGTGGTTCGCCACGATGCCGTGCGAGCTGGTGAACTCGGTCATGATCAGGCCGCAGCCTGACAGGTCCCGGATCACGCGTCGGAACACCGTGTCAGTCACGCCCGCCATCGGAGCCAGCACGATCGCCGGCTCGACCATAAGCGTGCCGAAGCTCAGCCGTTGCGGAACAGCCACTGTTCGCATTTTATCCCGTCACGCGTCCGACAGCTCCTCGAGGGAGCGCGGCCAGTCGCTGCGCAGCAGGCGGGAGAGCGCGCGGTCCTTGAGGAGCTTGCCGTCCGTCTGGCAGCGGGCGCAGTAGTTGGTCTCGTTGGCCGCGTAGCGGATGCGCTGCACCGGCGCGCCGCAGTCCGGACAAGGCTCGCGATACCTGCCGTGGACCGCCATGCCGTCCCGAAAGGCGGTGACCTTCTCTGGAAAGCGCTCGCGCGCCTCGCCGCAGAGCCGCTCTGTCCACTCGCTGAGCACGGCTCGCGCGGCCTCGAACAAGCGCTGGATCTCCCCCTCGTCCAAGTTTCTCGTGAGCGCTACGGGTGACAGCCGGGCGCGGTGCAGGATCTCGTCGGAATAGGCATTGCCGATGCCGCTGCAGATGCTCGGATCGGTCAATGCCCGCTTGAGCGTGCGGTTGCGCCGGCGCATGGCGTCGCCAAATTCGGTCGGGGAGGCTTCAAGCACTTCGAGCCCGCCGCGGTGAAGGGCGTCGAGGGTGCCGGATCCCCGCGCGACGTGGAGCGACGCCCGGCGCTTGGAGCCGGCTTCGGTCAGCAGCAGGGTCCCGGTGGAAAAGTCGAACGCCGCCAGCCCGCGCTTTCCCGGCAGCTTGGCCGCGGGCTGGTCGCGCCAGTGGAGCCGGCCGGCAATCATCAGGTGCAGGACCAGCCAGTAGTCGTCTTCGAGGCCGAGCGCGATGCGCTTGCCCAAGCGGCGGAACCGCTGCACGTGCTTGTCGCAGCAGGTCTCCGGCGCCGGCTCGACCGTGCGTAGCAACAGCGGGCTCGCGATCCGAATCGCGCGCAGCCGCTGCCCCTTGATGCGAGGCTTGAGGGCCTCGATGTACGCTGCGATGTCAGGCAATTCTGGCAAGGGGCACCCGCTCGCTACAGCGGCCGGAACGGGAATATCCAAGGGCACAGCACGACGCAAATCACTGCCAGCAGGACCGTCAGCGGAAGGCCGACCTTCGGAAAGTCCAGGAAGCGATAGCCGCCGGGTCCGTACACCATCAGGTTCGTCTGGTACGAGATCGGCGAAAGGAAGCTGAGGCCGCAGCCGACGATCAGGCAGAATGCGAATGGTTCCGGGTGCAGCCCGAGTTCGCGGGCGGTGGCCATGGCGACCGGAAAGACCAACGCGGCCGCGCCGTTCTTGGAAATGACTTGGGCGAATGCCGACGCGAACAGCACGAGCGCCAGCAGCATAGCGCGGTGGCCCAGCCCGACGGCCTGGCCGAAGTCGAGCAGGGCAGCGGCCAGGGCCGTTGCGGCACCGGACTGGGCCAGCGCTGCCCCCATCCCGAGCGCGGCGGCCACGGCGACCAAGACTCTCAGGGGAATCGCCTCGAAGGCTTGGTTCGCGCTCACGCAGCCCGTGAGGATCATGAGCAGGGCTGCGCACAGGCAGACCACCACCGGCGGCCAAGCCGTGAACGCCACCCCCGCCACCAGCAGCCCGGCCACCGCGACTGCCCGCCACATGCGGTCGTGCCTGGGCTGGGCGAAGCTCGACACCGGCGAGACCAGGCAGAATTCACTGGAATTGCGGTAGTGATCGGCGAAGCCGGGCGGGGTCTCCAACAGCAGCGTGTCGCCGGGCTGCAGCTCGATGTCTCCGACCTTGCGGCGAATCAACGCGCCGCTGCGATGCACGGCGACCACGGCTGCGTTGAAGACCGTCCGGAAGCGGGATTGGCGCACGCTCTTGCCGGCAAGCGGGGAGCTGGCCGGAATCACCGCCTCGACGAGCTCGCGGTCCGCCGAAGGGACCGTCTCCTCGTCTTGGTGATGCTGCGTCGGAGCCAGCCCGCGGACGCGCTGCAGGTCCACCACCGAATCCAGCACGCCCGTGAACCCCAGGCGGTCCCCGGCCCGCAGCGTCGTTTCCGGGCCGGGGGCCGGAATGACGAGGCCGCCGCGCTCGATCTCGAACAGGAACAGGCCGGGCAAGCTGCGCAGCCCGGCCGACTCGATCGTCGCTCCTGCGGCGGCTGAGTCGGCCAGCACGTCCATCTGCACGGTGTAGCGGCGGGCGCTTTCCCATTCGTCCGCCAGCGGCTGGCGCTCGGGCAACAGCCCCGGCGAGGCGCAGACGAGATACGCCAGGCCGACTCCGGCCAGCGGCAGGCCCAGCAGGGCGGGCCCCCAGAACTGCAGCTGGGACGATGGGGCGGCGAGGCCGGAATCGGCCAGGTATTTGACGTACAGGCCTATCACGATGAGGTTGGAGGCGCTGCCGATGAGGGTCAGCTGCCCGCCCAGGATCGACGAGAAGCTCAGCGGCATGAGCAACTTGGACGGGCTGACGCGGATTCGCTTGGCCCAATCGCGCACGATCGGCAGGTACATTGCGACGACTGGAGTATTGTTGATGAAGGCGGATAGCAGCGTGACGGGGATGATCAGGCGCAATTGGGCGCCGCGCACCGAGCGAGGCCGGCCCAACAGCCGGTTTGCCAAGGAGGTCGAGGCGCCGGTCTCGAACAGGCCCGCGGCCACTACGAAGAGCGCTCCGATGGCGACCACTGCGGGATGGGCGAAGCCGGCCAGCGCGGATGCCGGATCGACCGCGCCGATCAGGATCTGGGCCAGCAGGCCGGCCAGCATCGCCGTTTCCACGGCGACGCGATTCGTGGCAAGCGCTACGACCACCGTCACGACCACGCAGATGGCCATTAGGCCTGCCAAGGGCATCATTGCCAGAATATCGGAAGCGCCGGGCCGCAGCCGCCCGGTGCTTCCCAAGCTCATCGCGGTCGGACTCGCCGCGTGCGCCGTCGCTCTGGGCCAGCCTGCGGGCTTCAACTACGACGAGGCGGCCGTGCCCACGTACGAGCTCCCGCGGATCCTGCGCAGCGCAGATGGCACCGCGGTGAGGACGGCGGCGGATTGGCCCGCCCGCCGCGCCGAGATCTTGGAGCTATTCCAAGACCAGGTTTACGGCGCCGCCCCTGCAGCGCCGCCCGGCATGGCATTCAGCGTCTTGGAACAAGACGCCGCGGCCCTCGGCGGGCTCGCGCACCGCAAGCAGGTGCGCGTCGAGTTCGGCGATGCGGCGGGGGTGTCGAGCATGGAAATCTTGCTCTACACCCCGGCACGGGCCGGGGGTCCGGTTCCGGTCTTCTTGGGCCTGAATTTCGGCGGCAACCACACCGTCCACCAAGACCCCGCGATCCGGCTGGCGGACCGCGTCACGGCGGACGGCCTCGAAGAAGGCAGGGATGCGGATCGGGGCAGCCGTTCCAGCCGGTGGCAGGTGGAGATGCTGCTCCGGCGGGGCTACGGCGTCGCGACGGCCTATTGCGCCGATCTCGACCCGGATTTCGACGATGGGTTTCGCAACGGCGTCCATCCGCTCGCGCCGCCCGAGGATCCGGGCGATTGGGGCACCATCGCGGCATGGGCGTGGGGCCTGAGCCGGGCGCTGGACTACCTGCAGACCGACGCGCGCGTGGCGGGCGCGCGGGTGGCGGTGATCGGCCATTCCCGCCTGGGCAAGACGGCGCTGTGGGCAGGCGCCCGCGACGAGCGCTTCGCGATGGTGATTTCCAACGATTCGGGCTGCGGCGGCGCGGCCTTGAGCCGCCGCCGGTTCGGCGAGACCGTGGAGCGCATCAACACGCGCTTCCCGCACTGGTTCGCCGACAACTTCTCCGCCTACAACGGCAAGGAAGACGAGCTTCCCGTGGACCAGCACATGCTGCTGGCGCTGGTCGCCCCCCGCCCGCTCTACGTGGCCAGCGCCGCGGAAGATCTGTGGGCGGACCCGCAAGGCGAGTTCCTCGCGGCCCGGCATGCGGGTGAGGTGTACGAACTGCTCGGCCGGCGTTCCCTGGGGGCGCTGCAGCGCCCTGCGGTGAACGAGCCGGTGATGCGCGACGTGGGATATCACATCCGCGCCGGCAAGCACGACATCACGGCCTATGATTGGGAGCGCTACATCGACTTCGCGGACAGCCACTGGCCCCGAGACTGACGCTGCCAGCGGGCGCTGAATTGCAGCGAGCCTGTTGCCGAAAGCCCCGGAACTCGATACAGTAACTTGCGGGAGCACGTCAAACTCGAATGCGGGGCCTCGCCACATCGACTGGCCGCTGCGCGCTGGTTCTGTGCCTCAGCGCCGGGCTGGCGCAGGTCCACGCCTCTCCGGCGTCCAACCACAGGTCGACGCTGGATCGGTTCTGCGTCGGATGCCATGGCGGAGACAGCGCCTCGGCCGACCTGCGCCTCGACAGCGCGGACCTGGCGGGAGTGCATGACGCTCCAGAGCTGTGGGAGCGCGTGGTGCACAAGCTGCGCACCGGCACGATGCCCCCGCCGAACATGCCCCAGCCGCCCGTGGCGGACCGCGCGGTCTTGGTGGACTGGCTGGAGGCGTCGCTCGATGCGGCGGCGCTGCGCTCGCCCAGCCCCGGGCGCATCGAGGCGCTTCGACGCCTGAACCGGACCGAGTACCAGAACGCGGTCCGGGACCTGCTGGCAGTCGAAATCGACGCCGGGGCGCTGCTTCCGCAGGACGAGAGCGGGCACGGCTTCGACAACGTCAATGTCTCCGATCTGTCGCCCATGCTGCTCGGCCGCTACATCTCGGCCGCCCAGAAGATCAGCCGGCTGGCCGTAGGCAGCGGCCAGGTCGAGCCGAACAGCGACATCATCCGGGTGAAGCCCGACGTTACCCAAGAGCGCCACGTGCCCGGGTTGCCGCTCGGCTCGCGCGGGGGCGTCTCTGTCACGCACTCCTTCGTGCAGGACGGCGAATACGAGATCCAGATCTGGCTCTCGCGCAACCGCAACGAGGAAATCGAGGGCCTGCGTCGCCAGCACGAGGTTCATCTGCTGCTCGACCGCCAGCGGATCGAGACATTCACTGTGCTTCCGCCCACCGACCGGTTCGACTTCTCGCACGTCGACAAGCACCTCAAGAAGCGCGTGGCAGTGACGGCGGGGCCGCACCAGCTCGCGGTGACGTTTCCCAAGACCGAGTCCTCTTTGCTGGAAACCATGCGGAAGCCGACGCAGTCGCGCTTCAACATGCACCGCCACCCGCGGACAGCGCCCGCGGTGTTCCAGATCTCGGTCACTGGTCCGTACTCGGGCCGCAGCCCGGCGGATACTCCCAGCCGCCGCAGGCTGTTCACGTGCAGGCCGACCGGACCAGCGGACGAGGCGGACTGCGCCAGGCAGATCGTGTCCGCGCTCGTCCGCCGGGCCTATCGCCGCCCGGTCAGCGAGGAAGACCTGCTCCGGCCGTTGGAGTTCTTCCGCAGGGGACGGCAGAACGGCGGCTTCGACGCGGGCATCGAGCGAGCGCTGACGGCAGTGCTGGTGAGCCCCGAATTCTTGTTCCGAACCGAGGCGGTTGCGCCCGGTTCCGGCGCGGCTCGGATCAATCCGGTGGAGCTGGCCTCGCGCATTTCATTCTTCCTCTGGAGCAGCATCCCTGACGACGAGCTGCTCGCGGCAGCGGCCAGCGGCGAGCTGGGCAGCGACGAAGGCTTGGAGCGGCAGGTGCGCGGGATGCTGGCCGATCCGCGCGCGGCGAATTTCGCCACCAACTTCGCCGGGCAATGGCTGCGCTTGCGCAGCTTGGAGTCGTTCTCCCCCGATGCCCGGCTGTTCCCGGACTTCGACGACAACCTGCGGCAGGCGCTGCGCAGGGAGACCGAATTGTTCATGCAGAGCATCGTGTCCGAAGACCGCAGCGTGCTGGACCTGATCAAGGCCGACTACACGTACCTCAACGAGCGGCTGGCCAAGCACTACGGCATCGCGGGCGTGTACGGCACGCGTTTCCGGCGCGTTGCCCTGGATGCCGCGAGCAAGCGCGGAGGCTTGTTGCGCCATGGCAGCGTGCTGACCGTGACTTCCTACCCGACACGGACTTCTCCGGTGCTGCGGGGCACTTGGGTGCTGGAGAATGTCTTCGGCGCTCCCCCGCCCCCGCCCCCGCCCAACGTGCCGGCATTGGACAACGCCGTGTCGGCGTCGCTGCCGATGCGCGAGCGCCTGAGCGCCCATCGTGACAATCCGGCCTGCGCGAGCTGCCACCGGACCATCGATCCGGTCGGCTTCGCGCTGGAGAACTTCGACGCCCTGGGCCGCTGGCGGGACTACGAAGACGGCGTCGAGGTGGATGCGGCGGGCGGGCTGCCGGGCGCGGGCGAGTCCGCTCGCGGCGTGGCCGACCTGGAGCAGGCCCTGCTGGCCAGGCCGGAGCTGTTTGTCGGGACACTGACGCGGAAGCTGCTGACTTTCGCTCTGGGACGCGGGGTGGAGTACTACGACGCCCCGGCGGTGCGCCAGATCCTGCGCGATGCGAAACCGGGAGGCTACCGCTTCTCGGACCTTGTGCTCGGGATCGTCAAGAGCGTACCTTTTGGTATGAGGAGTTCGACGTGATCATTACGAAGAAAGCCCTCCCGCGGCGCACATTCCTGCGCGGCATGCAGGCTTCCCTGGCGCTGCCGCTGTTGGATGCCATGGTGCCGGCCGCCACTGCTTGGGACAAGACGCCGGCCAAGCCGGTTCCGCGGCTGAATTTCGTGTTCATCCCCATGGGCTGCGACCACTCGCGCTGGACGCCGCCGGACTCGCCGAAGCTCGAGGAGCTGTCGCCGATTCTCAGCCCGCTGGAGCCGCTCAGGGACGACCTGATCGTCTTCACCAATTTCGACCTCAAGAACGCGTACCCGGGAACGCATTCGACTTCGAACGCGGCGTTTCTCAGCGCGGCCTTCGCCAAGCACACCGAGAGCTCGGACTACTACCTCGGCACCACGGTCGACCAGCACGCCGCGCGCCAGCTGGGCAAGGACACCCAGCTGCCCTCGCTGGAGCTGTCGATGGACCTGTTGCAAACGGTCGGGCAGTGCAACAACGGCTATGCGTGTGTCTACCAGAACAACTTGTCCTGGTCGTCGCCGACCGACCCGCTGCCTTCGGAGGCTCACCCGCGCATGGTCTTCGAGCGGCTGTTCGGCGCGGGCGGCAGTGTCGAAGACCGCCAGGCCGCGCTGCGCGAGCGGGCGAGCCTGCTGGACTGGGTGCGCGAAGACGTGGCGCGCCTCAAGGCCAAGCTGGGGCAGGGCGACCGGGCCAGGGTGGACGGCTACCTCAACAGCATCCGGGAGGTGGAACGCGAGATCCAGCGGGCCGAAGCGACGGCGGCCGACAACCCGCTGCCGGACCTGGACCGCCCGCAGGGCGTGCCGGCGGCTTACGCCGATCACGCCAGGGTGATGTTCGACCTTCAGAGGCTGGCCTTGCAGGGGGACATCACGCGAGTGATCACCTTCCAGCTTGCCCGCGAGCTGAGCGGGCGCACCTACCCCGAAGTCGGCGTGCCGGATCCGCACCACCCGCTCAGCCATCACGGCAACGATCCCGAGAAGGTCGAGAAGATCTCGCGGATCAACAAGTTCCACGTGTCGCTGTTCGCCGAGCACCTGCAAAAGCTCCGCGACACGCCCGACGGCGACGGCTCGCTGCTGGATCACTCGGTCCTGCTGTACGGCAGCGGGATGGGCAACCCGAGCACGCACGATCACGACAACTTGCCGATTCTGGTCGCGGGGGGATCCTCCTGCGGCGTGCGCGGAGGGCGGCATGTCAAGTTCGACCAGGGCACTCCCCTGGCCAACCTGCACCTGACGCTGCTGGATCGCGTGGGCGTCTACATGGATGCCTTCGGCGACAGCAGCGGGAAGATCGATGACCTCTTTGAGGCCGCGCCGGTCTAGGCCCGAGGGCCGGACCGAGCGATTGGAGGCTTGACGCATGCGCTGGAAAACAATGGGAGCGTTGGCGGTGCTGCTAGCGCTAGCTGGGACGACGGCGGCTGGCGCGGACCTGGTCAGCGCCGCCGAAGCAGGCGACGCCGCCGCGGTGCGGGCGCAACTTGGCAGCGGCGCGGACGTCAACGCGTCTGATTCCGAGGGCACGACGGCGCTGCATTGGGCGGCCTACCTGGGGAATCTCGACATGGCGCAGGCGCTGGTCACCGCAGGAGCGGACGCCAGCGCACAGAACGCTTACCGCGTCCAGCCGATTTCCCTTGCCTGCGGCAGCGGCAACGGAGAGCTGGTGAAGCTGCTGCTCGAAGCCGGCGCAGATGCAAACGCGGTCCGCGACGGCGGAGAGACCGCGCTGATGACCTCGGCGCGGACCGGCAACCTGGAAGCAGTTGAGGCCTTGCTGGCCCGCGGGGCCGATCCAAACGCAACCGAGCGAAACGCGCAGACGGCCCTGATGTGGGCCTCGGCCGAGGGCCACGAGCGGGTCGTTAAGGCTCTCATTGCCGGGGGCGCAGAACTGGGGGCCACGCTGGACTCGGGATTTAACCCGTTCTTCTTCGCGGTGCGCGAGGGGCACGCCGACGTGGCGCGGGCGCTATTGGCGGCCGGCTACGACGTCAACGAGGTGCTGCATCGCACGGCGCGGCCGCAGTACCAGCACGCCGACAGCGGCATGAGCCCGCTGATCCTGGCGATCGAGAACGGCCACTTCGAGCTCGCGGTGGCGTTGCTGGAGGCCGGCGCCGACCCGAATGACGAGCGCACGGGCTACACCCCGCTGCACACCATCACCTGGGTGCGCAAGCCCAAGAATAGCGACTACGGCAGCGATCCGGCACCGGAGGGCTCCGGAAACCTGTCGAGCCTGCAATTCGTGCGGACCTTGGTCGCCATGGGAGCGGATGTCAATCGCGGGCTGGCGAACGGCAAGCCCATAGCGCCAAAGATCAACATCCAGGGAGCGACGCCGTTCCTGTTCGCGGCCGACAAGGCGGACGTGCCGTTGATGAAGACCCTGCTGGAGCTCGGCGCCGACCCGTTGCTGCCGAACGTGGAGGGCACCACGCCCCTGATGGCGGCGGCGGGCCTTGGCACGACGGCGCCGCTGGAGGAGGCGGGCACCGAGCAGGAGGCCTACGAGGCGACCAAGCTGCTGCTTTCGCTCGGTGCGGACATCAACGCGGTGGACAGCAACGGCGAGACCGTGATGCACGGCGCCGCCTACGGGAGTTTTCCGACAGTGATTCATCTGCTGGCGGAGAGCGGTGCCGATCCGGCGCTTTGGAAGCAGCCCAACAAGCACGGCTGGACACCCCTGTTTATCGCCGAGGGCTACCGGCCGGGCAACTTCAAGCCCGCGCCGCTGGTGATCGCGACACTGGAGCAGCTCATGGCTGCCGAGGGGATTTCGACAGCGGGTGCGCGCCCGCGGCACATCGGAACCTACGAGAAGGCCCGCCTAGCAAGACGGCAGGTCAAGATCGACCCGCGTCAGCCCTGACCAAACGCGAGCCTCTCGCCGGTCACGACATTTCAAGCCGCGGAATCTACGCGGCAGAGCCCGGCCCGCGCCCTAGCAGCGCTGGGGTCGCGCGATCGACAGAACTCTGCGCCGGCGGCAATGCCCTCGCATGGGTTGCGAGCTACGGCGCCAGCGCGTCGGCAAAGAACGCCTTCATGGCCGGGTAGGTCAGCAGCCGCTGCCGTTGGAACACGCCGTGAGTCTCGTCGTCGAAGATCATGTAGCGCACTTGCTCGGCCCCGGCTGCGCGCAGAGCCTTGGCGAAGCGGTCGGACTGGCCGATCGGTACAGTCCGGTCGGCCGTTCCGTGGATGAGGAGGAACGGTGGTGCGTCGCCGCGCGCGTACGTGATCGGCGAGGCCTGCCGGGCGCGGTCGCGCAGAGTGTCGCCGGGACCGGCAAGAAACGTGCGCCCGAGTCGCTCCGGCACCGCTCCCGGCTCCCGCCAGTTGAGGAAGTCTGTTGGCGTCGCCGATGCGCAGACCGCTTGTACCATGCTCGACTGCGCTTGGTGCGGGCCGCTTCCCTCCAAGCCGTCGGATTGCTTGACCAAGCCCAGCAACGACACCAAGTGAGCCCCCGCAGAATTGCCATAGGCCCCGATCCGATCGACATCGACAGCGTGCCTCTCGGCATGCGCCCGCAGCCAGCGGACCGCCGCTTTCACGTCTTCGATCTGCGCCGGCCACGGTGCCTCGCCCGTCAAGCGGTAGTTGACCGATATCGCGACGTATCCGTCGCTGGCGTACTGTGCCGGTATGCGGGCCCACTGCCCCCGCTGCTTGTCTCCGCTGCGCCAGCCGCCCCCGTGAACGACCACGATCGCCGGCCGCGGCGCGTCGGCTGTCCCGGCCGGGAGGTAGAGATCCAGCTTCTGAGCGGGGCTGCCGCCGGCGTACGCGATGTCGAGTTCAGCCTGTACGCCTGCCGGCAGCCGGAAGGGCTCGGCAGCCCGGTCGGGAGCTTGGGCTTGGGCGATCGCTGGCAGCGTCGCCACCAAGCCGATTAGGATCGCTGTTCGCATCTTCATAACTGTCCTCCTGCCGTGCTTGACCGGGCCGCCGAAAGACCGAGGAACCAAGCGGCACTTTGTCGTCCCGGATGGCGCCGAATACGGCCCCTGTTCGAGTATCATGCTGGCATGCTCGGACGACGCCACGTCATCAAGGCAGGTCTAGCGACCGCCGCCGCTTCGCTGCTGCCCGACATTCCGCAGGTCCTGCGGGCGATGCCGGCTGCGGAGAGCCAGCTCGGCAAGGTCAAGATCACTGCTATCAAGACGGCCTCAGTGCACATCAAGTATCCCGCCCACTTGGTGCGGATCGAGACGGACTCCGGGCTCTACGGGATCGGCGAGTCGTACAACCGCGACGGCATCCTGAGCCATGTCCAGTCCTTCGAGGAGGTATTGCGCGGCGAAGATCCGCTGCAGGTCGATTACCTTGCGACCAAGATGGCCGAAGCGCAGCTTGGCCACGGCACTTGGACCGGTTCGCTCCCCAGCGCCATCAGCGGCATCGAGACTGCGCTCTGGGACCTAGCGGGGAAGATCCTCGGCGTCCCGGTGTATGTGCTGCTGGGCGGGCGCTTTCGCGACAAGATTCTGATCTACCACGACACCGGCTCGCCGCAGACGCCGGATCCCAGCGCTTGGGTCGCCGAAGCCGAGAAGTCGCTGGCATACGGCTTCAAGGCCACCAAGTTCGACATGGACTGGGAGAGCCGCAGCCGGGCCATCCGGGGCGAGCCCTTCCAATATCGGGGCGAGATCTGGAATCGCGGCATCGCATCGCTGGAGATGAAACAGTGGCGCGCCATCCTGGTGGCCGTGCGGGAACGCCTGGGCGAGCACTACCCGTTGGGCATCGACCTTCACTTCAACTACAACTACGCGGACGCGCTGTCGTTCAGCAGAATGGTGGAAGATCTGAACTTGTGGTTCATCGAGGACCCGATCCCGCCGCAGAACGCGGACGCGATGGCGAGGTTCACCAGTGAGTGCCGCGTTCCGACTTGCACTGGCGAGAATCTCTACACCCGCCATACGTTTCGCCCGTTCATCGAGAAGCAGGCCGCGGATATCCTGCAGCCGGACCCCCAGAAGGCAGGGGGCTTGCTCGAGACCAAGCGCATTGCCGACTGGGCCGACCAGTACTACATCACGTTTGCGTGCCACAACATGTGCACGCCTGTCGGGACCGTGGCCAACGCGCATGCCTGCGCGGCGATTCGCTCGTTCGTCGCTCTGGAGTCGGACTCGGTGGAGCTGGAGCACTGGGACGATCTGATCGAGCGCGACGCGCCGTTCTACCAAGACGGCTACTACGTGCTTTCGGACAGGCCGGGCCTCGGCATCGAGCTGAACGAGGAGGTCTGCAGGCGGCACTTGACCGGTGGCTCGTCGTATTTCGGCACGTGACCAATGAGTCCGTCCGCATGGAGCGCGAAACGGGGGAAATCGCGCCGTGCCTGGATTCTGGCCGCCTCCGGCCCTCGCACTCTGGAAGGCAGGGTGTGAAGCACCGCACGAGAACGAACCCGGAGCGCAGCCGGTCAAGGCGGCGAGCGTGGGATCATTCAGAGCGGACGCCAATGCTCGAGTGCGAAGTCGCTGACACGGGCCGAGCCTTGCATGGTACCGACGATAGACTCGCTTGGGGGCGTTCATGGAAGTCAAGAACCAGCCGGTTGCAAAGGCGGAGTTGCTGATTAGGCGGCCAGCCACAGAGGTGTTCGAGGCATTCGCCGCTCCCGATGTAATCACGAAATTCTGGTTTGACAGAAGCACGGGGCGGCTTGAACAGGGCAAGACGGTGAGATGGCACTGGGAATCGTGCAACCTTGTCGTTCTGGTCCGGGTGCGGGCGATCGAAAAGGATCGGAGAATTCTCATCGAATGGGGCCAGGACGCCGAGAACACCACGACCGTGGAATGGATCTTCACGCCTCGATCAAAGGACACTACCTATGTGAGTGTCGCCAACAAGGGCTTCGTCGGTAGCGGCGATGAGATCGTGCATCAAGCACTTGACGCGACGGGCGGTTTCGGGTTGGTGCTCGCGGCGGCCAAGGCGTACCTCGAACACGGCATCTCGCTGAACATTGTCGCGGATCGCTTCTAAGCGCCGGCGATCACCCGAACATGTAGCGCCTGACTTTCGAACAATCGATCGATCTCGCTCCGGGCACGGCTGATCGCCGGTCGGAAGGCCGATTGTGATGGGGTGTTTGGTTGGGGCTCCTGGCCATTTCATTGCCAGGCGCTGCGCTAGACTGGGTTCACTGAGGCGTTTCCATCATGATGCACCGTCCGCACAGCCTTCGACTCGGCATGCTGGCACTCTTCGTGCTAGTTCCGGCCCTGCTTGTCGGCGCGGAAGCCGGCGGCGTTCAGTTCGATGACCCGTCCGGGTGGATATCGGCTCCCAAGCCGATGCGAACCGCGAACTACACGATCCCGGCCGCTGCCGGCGATGCGCAGGACGGAGAGATGGCCGTGTACTACTTCGGACCCGGCCAAGGGGGCGGTGTCGAGGCCAACGTGCGACGCTGGCTGGGCCAGTTCGTCAAGGCCGATGGCAGCCCTATGGCTGCGGGCGATGCCGAGCGCCAGGAGCAGCAAGTAGGCGGTATGGCGGTCACGCTGCTCGACGTGACCGGCACCTATCTCTTCAAGCCGTTCCCCATGGCTCCCAGGGCCACTCCGATGCCGGGCTACCGCATGCTGGCGGCCATAGTTCAAGGCCCCGATGCGCCTGTCTTCTTCAAGCTGACGGCGCCTGCCAAGACCGCGGCTGCGGCGGAAGCGGAGTTCCGCAAGATCATCGCCTCGCTGAGACGCTAAGCGCCGCCCGGCGGGGCAATGTCACGAACCGGCCTGGCGGATTACGAGCGTATCGCCCTGCCTGATGCGCGAGGTGCGCAGCCCGTTCCAGCGCATCAGCTCGTTGACGCTGACCCCGAACCGCTTGGCGATGACCGTCAGCGAGTCGCCGCTCCGTATGCGGTAGGTCGTCTGTGAGAGCGAGGCCTGCGAACCCACCACAAGCTTTTGGCCCGGATAGATGCGCGAGGAGTTGAGGTTGTTCCAGCGGCGCAGATCGGCGATTGTCGTTCCGTGCCGCTTGGCGATTTTGTCCAGCGAGTCTCCGCGAACGACGCTGTAGGTTCCCGATCCGCTCGGGGCGGCCCCGCCGCTCGCCGCTGCCGGTCGGCTGGTTGTTGCAGATTGGCTGACGATGAGTTCTTGGCCGATCCGGATCGTGCTGCCTCGCATGCCGTTCCAGGCCCGGAGCCTGGCCGCGCTGGTCCCGTAGCGCTCGGCGATGCCCCCGAGGGTGTCGCCCCGCAGCACGGTGTAGCGGCCCGAGCCGGTCGTGCTGCCTGACCCTCCCGAACTGGAAGTGGCGGTCTGTGGCCGCGCGCTTGCCACCGTGCCTGACTGCGGGCGCACCAGCAGGAAGTTGCCGGCACGGATGCGGCTGCTGCGCAGGTTGTTCCACTTGCGCAGGTCACTGACCGACACTCCGAACTGCTCGGCGATGGTCGAGAGGGAGTCGCCGGACCGAATGCGGTAGTGGTTGGGGCTGGGTGCCGGGGTGCGGCGCTCGGGGATGCCCGCCGAGGCCGATGCCCGCTGTGACGCGGGCGCTGTCGGCGCGGGCCCGGGCACCTTGAGGGTCTGGCCGACTCGGATCGTGTCGCCCCGGATCCCGTTCCATGCCTTCAGCTGGGCTACTGATGCGCCTACCCGGGCTCCGATCCTGGACAGCGAGTCCCCCCCTCGCACGGTGTAGCGCCCTGTGGGGGCCGAACCGGACGAACCGGATGCCGCCGCCGTCGCCGTGGTGGAGCCGCTGGCGGCGTTGGGATCCACGATGAGATACCGCCCGGCGCGGATCCGCGTGTTGGGGAGGCCGTTCCATTGCTGCAGGTTCGCGACGGTGGTCCGGAAGCGCCGGGCGATGCCCCCCAGGGTGTCGCCGGAAGCGATCCGATAGCGCCCGGTGCCGGGCTCCAGCAATCCTCCCGCCCCGCCGTAATAGCGGTAGATGGCCATCCTCGTCGTCGTCGGGACAGTGAGCCGCTGCCCGCCCTGGAGCGGCGATTCCGGCGGTAGCGAGTTCAGCTCCAGCAGCGTCTCGGGCTTGACCTTGTAGCGGTTGGCGACGGCGGCTAGGGTCTCGCCCGGGCGCACTTCGTAGCGCCGCCAGTTCAAGCGCTTGTCGGCCGGCACCAGGGCGATCTCTTGTTCGAACTGCTCGGTCGAGCCCTTGGGCAGCCTTAGGTCATAGGCGTACGGCGGCGTCGCCGAGCGCAGCAGGCCTTGGTTGAGGTCCTTGATCGCGTCCAGCGAATAGCCGGTCGCGTCGGCGATCAGCGCGAAGCTGGTCTCGCCCGCCGTGCGCACGGTGTCGTACTCCAGCGGCGGTGCGTAATCGATCTCCCCCAGGTCGAACAGGCTGAGGTTCTGGCCGACCAAGGTCATCGCCAGGATGATCGGGACATAGTTGCGGGTCTCCCTGGGCAGGGCCCGGCGCCTGATCAAGGTCCAGTAGTCGCGGCTGCCGGTGCGCCGGATCGCGCTCTTGACCCTGTTCGGCCCCGAGTTGTACGCAGCCATCGCCAAGTACCAGTCACCGAACTCGATATGCAGGTCCTTGAGGTGCTTGGCTGCCGCCCGCGTCGCGGTCTCGGCGTCGTAACGCAGGTCGACATAGCGGTCTTGGCGCAACCCGTACTGCTTGCCGCGCGACGACATGAACTGCCACATGCCCGTAGCCCGGACACGCGAGTGCGCCTTGGGCCGGTAGCCTGACTCTGCCATGGCCAGGTAGTAGAGCTCGCGCGGCACGCCCTCTTCCTCGAGAATGCGCTCGATCATGGGGCGATACGCGGAACCGCGCCCCAGGGAGGCGCGAATCGTCGCGATGCCGCGCCTGCTCTTGGTGAAGTAGTTGAGCAGGCGCTTGACGTCCGCGGTAAGGACCAGCGGCAGCTCCGACCGGGTATGCAGCAGAGCCTCTTCGTGGGACAGCTTTCTGGGGGCTTCGTCGGGCAGCGCGAGATCGAGAAGCTCGTCGAGCAGGGCGATCTCGTCCTCGCTGGCAGCCAGCTCTTCGGAATCTAGCGCGGGAGGGTTCTCGAGCAGCGCTTGCGCGGCCTCGGCTTCTGCCGCCGCCTGGGCCGCCTCAAGGCTGTCCTCGACGGATGGATCAGCAGACGCTTCTGCCTCCGGAGATGCTGTCCGGGCGGAAGCTGCCGGAGTCGCCGCCGCTTGGGCGGAGGCGCTCGCCTGGGGCGGGCTGGCCGGAGGGTCTGGAGCTTGGCTTCTCAGGCCCGCCGGCTTGCGGGAGCACGAAGCCAGGCAGAACAGGCAGGCCAGGGCCGCCACCAGACAGAGTCGCGGACTCCGACGAAGTCCGCTGGCTCGTGGGAAACCTAAATGGATGCAGGGCCGAGCAAGACTTACCCGGAACAAAATGTCCATGGACGGGGACTCCCTCTCCGAGCAGCATTATTGCATGCGGAGTGCTACCATTGTCAATCTTTCGACCGGGCGGCATAGCGCCCTAGGGATGGAACTGTATGGCTGAATCTTCTCCACTCGTCGCCGTGATCATGGGCAGCACCTCGGACTGGGGCGCGATGAAGGCTTGCTCGGAAACACTCGAGCAGTTCGGGGTGCCGCACGAGTGCAAAGTCAGCTCGGCTCACCGCACGCCCGAGATGACGGCCGACTATATCGGCTCGGCCGAAGAACGCGGCATCCGCGTGATTATCGCCGCGGCCGGCGGCGCGGCGCATCTCGCCGGGGTGTGCGCGGCGCACACGGTGCTGCCGGTGTTGGGCGTGCCGATGCCCAGCGTCTTGGACGGGCTGGACTCGCTGCTCTCCACCGTGCAGATGCCCGGAGGCATTCCGGTCGGAACGCTGGCAATCGGCAAGGCGGGGGCCAAGAACGCGGCGCTGCTGGCGATCGCGATCCTCGCAACGAGCGACGAGTCCCTGCGGGATGCCCTGAAGGACTTCCGCCGCGCGCAGGCCGAGAAGGTGCGCAACGCGACGCTGGAGTAGTCGGCATACGCGGCCAGAGTTTTGGTACGCTCGATGGCCGCAATGACACTTCCTCCCCTTGTCATACTCGCGATCGCCATTGCGGTCGTGTTCGTGCTGATCCTGCGCCTGCGGATCAACGCCTTCATCGCGCTGATCACGGCTGCGACCACGGTGGGCATTCTTTCGCCCAACGTCGGGCTGGCGGATGTGATGCCGTCGGTGGCGGGCGAATTCGGCGGGGTCTGCGCCAGCATTGCGATTGTGATCGCGCTGGCTGCCCTGATCGGCCAGTGCCTGATGGAAAGCGGAGCCGCGGACAAGATCGTCCGTGTGTTCGTGCGGGCGCTCGGCGAGAAGCACGCCTCGCTGTCCCTGCTGTCGAGTGGCTACGTGCTGTCGGTGCCGGTATTTTTCGACACGGTCTTCTACTTGCTGGTGCCGCTGGCGCGTGCGATGCGGGTGCGCATGGGCAAGCACTACCTGCTGTTTCTGATGGCGATCTCGGCGGGAGGTGCGGTGACCCACTCGATGGTGCCGCCGACGCCGGGCCCGCTGGCGATGGCCGCAACGCTGGGAATCGACCTGGGCGTGATGATCCTGGTCGGCGCGATTATCGCGGTGCCGATGTCGGTGGGCGGCTGGCTGTTCGGCATCTTGCGCGACCGGCAGCTGGCAGTTCCGCTGCGCGAGACCCAGGGGCTGACTCTGGACGAGCTCGAGGAACTGGCCAAGAAGAGCGAGGAGCGGCTGCCGAGCTTCTTCATGGCGATGCTGCCCATCGTGCTGCCGGTGGTCCTGATCGCGTCCAACACCTTGGTCGGCGCGCTGGAAGTGGGGGGCGTGCTCAGCGATGTCACCTCGTTCTTGGGGAATCCGAACTTTGCACTGCTGGCGTCGGCCGCGATCTCGTTGGTGCTGCTGGCCAAGCAGAAGGGCTACACGCTCGCGCAGCTGGCCGGCCCGGTGGAGACATCGCTGGCGAGCGGAGGCCTGATCATCCTGATCACCGCGGCCGGCGGTTCGTTCGGCAAGATGCTGGTGAGGGCCGACGTGGGCAAGGTCATCGGCGACATGTCGCAGGAGTTCGGCGTGCCGCTGCTGTTGCTGAGCTTTCTGCTGGGAGCCCTGCTGAAGGTGGCCCAGGGCTCGGGGACGGTAGCCATGATCACGGTGTCGGCCATCATGGTCCCGCTGGTGGTCGATACGCCGATCGGGTTCCACGCCGTGTACGTGGCGTGCGCGATCGGCTCTGGATCGCTGGTTGGTTCGTGGATGAACGACTCGGGATTCTGGGTCTACAAGCAAATGTCCGGCCTGACTGAGACAGAGGCGCTGCAGACGTGGACGCCGCTGCTGGCCGTGATGGGCGTGATCGGATACGTCGTGACGCAGATCGCCGCGGTGGTTCTGCCGCTGGCGTAAGCGGGGCACACGCGGCAAGCTGCCAGCGTTTTCAGACGGACCCGTTTGTGCGGCAGGGGGCTGTTCGGGCACCGGAGCGGCTCGGCCAAGAACGAGCCAGCCATCGCTGTCTCGCCGCCAATCTCTTTCCAGTTCGACGCGACATTTCCCTGTTGCGAGTTGTCGATGCAGTGGACGAGCGTTCGATGGGGCACCGCTGCTGCGCTGTGCAGCTCGCAATGCAGAGACCGTCAGGCCCGTCGCGAGCCCGTCCCTTCCGAGATGGCGTGGGTTCGCACGGGACTATCCCTGAAACCGGAATCAGAACTCTCCCGTCTCAGCCAGTAGTTGCAGATCACAAGGAGAAGGACATGAAATACTCATTCACAAAACTCTTGATTCCGTTGATGCTGTTCGCCGCAATCGGCGCAGCGGTTGAGATCGACTCGGTGGGTCGGCAGGTCCGACACGAACTGGTCATGCTGCCGTACTACAGCGTCTTCGACAACTTCACGTACCAAGTCGACGGTTCGACCGTCGTGCTCGAGGGGCAAGTGACCAGGCCAACCCTGAAGTCTGGCGCAGAGCGTGTTGTAGAACGAATTGACGGTGTGCACAAAGTTGTCAACAAGATCGAGGTGTTGCCGCTTTCATCCAACGACGACCGGATTCGCTGGGATGTATTTCGCGCGATCTACTACAATCCCGTGCTCAGTCGCTATGGCTTGCAGGCTGTGCCGCCGATCCACATCGTGGTCCGGAACGGGGACGTGATCCTGGAGGGCGTAGTGAGCGCTTCGATGGACAAGACCGTCGCGAACGCTCAGGCGAGCGCCGTCGCCGGGGTATTCTCGGTCGTCAACAACCTCAGGGTAGAGAACCGGGGCTAGCTCGCGTCCGCCAAGCGCGCCCCGAATGCTGGGCGGCGCGTGCGTAGGCTTGACGCGCAGGCAAGCCCTGCCGGGCTATCCCGCGAGAGTCCTACGCGCCGCTCAGCCAGCAGCCGACGTCAAGACCTCCGCGGGTTTCTGATCAAGAGCGGGCATCGGCTCAAGGCATCAGGGGGCGCCACGCGCACGGCGTCCGACTAGGCTGCACGCCACCGCTTCATCTCGCCGGTGACACCAAGGCCGCCGCGCGCAGGTGGGAACTTCGTGCCCCGATTGGCGGCACGCTTCGGTACAATCGCACTAACTTGAGCGGAGGGAGCATCTTCCGAAGCCCCTCCGGCGGGGCTTGGCCCGCGAGCCTGGCTGGCTCGATTCGGCGGGCCCTCGAAGGCGCTGTCATGATGCAGGTCGTGTTTCGGCAATTTGCCTGGGGTGCTCGCTGGATCTGTCTCGTTGCAGCAGCGATTTTCGCGGCGCCATCTCTCGTGGCGGCCAAGGGTGACGTCCTGCAGAGCGTTCTCCAGCCGGTATTTCGCCAGAGTTGCGTCAAGTGCCACGGCGAAGGCGGCAATCTGTTCGGGAACGTCGACCTGTCGAGACTTCACAGCGCCTCAGACCTCACCAACGATCCCGAGCTGCTGCGGAACTTGGTCGAAGCCCTCGACTCGGGGATCATGCCCCCGGAGAGCGAGCCCCGCCTGGCGGCGGAGCAGCGCCAGCGACTCGTGGCAGAGTTGCGCAAGCTGCTGCACGGAACGCTGGACCCGCGGGCCGCGCTTCCTCACACGCCGATGCGGCGCATGAACCGGTTCCAGTACAACAACGCGGTCCAAGACCTGCTCGATCTGCGAATCGACGTCTTCGCGCTGCCCGAGCGCATGCTGCGATCCTATGGCCACTTCCGTCCGGAGTCGGGCCGCATGCCCGACGAGCTCAAGGTCGGCAGCCGTCCGCTCGGCAAGTCGCAGCTGATCGACAAGCGGCTGGCCGGCGTTGCCCCGTTTCCCCAAGACCTGCGGGCGGAGCACGGCTTCGACAACCGCGGCGACCATCTCACTCTGTCCCCGCTGCTGATGGAGTCGTTCCTCAATCTCGGCAGGTCCATTCTCGACAGCGCGGACTTCAACAGGTTGACCAGCGGCGCATGGGAGCGGCTGTTCGCGCCGCCGTCGGAACCGGAAACCACCGGCACTGCGGCCGAAGTGACCTTGCGCGACTTCCTCACGCGGGCGTTTCGACGGCCGGTTGACGACGCCCTCCTCGAGCGCTATGCCCGCCATGTCGCCGCGCGGATGGAATCCGGACAGTCCTACACCGACAGCATGAAGGCGGCTGTATCGGCCGCTTTGGCGTCGCCGCGCTTCCTCTACCTTTACGAGCGGGCCGGCTCCGGCGAGGCAGCCCGGCAACTTGACGATTTCGAGCTCGCGTCGCGCCTGTCGTTTTTCCTCTGGGGCAGCATTCCGGACCAAGCCCTGCTCGACCTGGCCGCCCAGGGCACCCTGGGCGACCCCGCCGTGCTGCGGGCGCAGGTGGAGCGCATGCTGAAGGACCCCCGCCTGAAGCGATTCTGCGACAGTTTTCCCACGCAATGGCTCCAGCTCGAACGCATCGTGGCCTCGGTGCCCGACCGCGAACGGCACCCGGACTTCTACTTCGCAAAGTTCCGGGCCAGCATGCACATGATGCTGGAGCCCCTGCTGCTGTTCGAGACCATCCTGGTCGAGAACCGCTCGATCCTGGAATTGGTCGACTCGGACTATAGCTACCGCAGCGAGCTGCTGGACTCGTGGTACCGCGACGGCACCCGTCCGGCGAAGGTGCCGCCGACAGCGGTCCCGTTTCGCCGGGTCCCCATCACCGACCGCCGCCAGGGCGGCGTGATCACCACCGCGGCGGTCATGACAATGACGTCGAACCCGCTGCGAACGCAGCCCATCACGCGCGGAGCCTGGCTCGCGGGTGTCATCTTCAACGACCCGCCCGACCCCACGCCGGCCGGCGTGCCGCCCCTCCCCGACGAGGCGGCAGGCGGCCGGGCGGCGAACCTGACCCTGCGAGAGATCTTCGAGCAACACCGGTCCAACCCGGACTGCGCGGCCTGCCATGCCAAGCTCGATCCGCTGGGCTTCGCCTTGGAGAACTACGGACCGACCGGAGTATGGCGGGACACGTATGACAACGGCCGCGAGGTGGACTCGGCCGGCCTGCTCTTCGGACGCCACCAGTTCGACAACATCGTGGAATTCAAGGACGCGATCTTGGCCGAGAAGGACCGCTTCGCGCGCGCTTTCGCCGCGCACCTGCTGGCTTTCGCCCTCGGCCGGGCAGTGGATGCGTCGGACCAGCCGGCGCTTGACCGGATCGTGCGGGAAACGGCGCCGGCGGGATTCCGGCTCCAGCACATGATCATGCAGATCGTGCTCAGCGAGCCGTTCCAGCGCAAGCACAGCCCGGCTAAGCTAGAGAGGGCGGCCCTCTAGGCCGAGCGGCCTCATGCGCATCACGTCGAGACGGTCATTTCTGCGCGGCGCAGGCGGCGCCGTGCTCGGGCTGCCCTGGCTGGAGAGCATTGCGCCGGCAGCGACGCGGCGGTCAAAGCAGCAGTCCCAGCCGCCCCAACGCTTGGGATTCTTCTACGTGCCGATTGGAGTCGTGCGCCGCGCCTTCTTCCCGGGCGAGGGCCATGCAGGCCTGCCGGCATTCAACGGCGACTTCAGCGCCATCATCGAGACCACGACACAGGTCGGCTCCCACCCGATCAAGCTCACGCCGACGCTCGAGCCACTGGCGACCGTCCAACACAAGGTCGCTCTGGTCACGGGGCTGGACCGCCAGTTCCAGATCGGCACCGACGTTCACGCGCAGTGCGCCTCGTGCTTCCTGAGCAGCGCCGCGCCGTTCACGGTGACCTCGTCTGCCTGGCCGTTGGAGCGCACGCTCGATCACGTCGTGGCAGATCAGATCGGGCAGACGACTCCCTTCAGCACGCTGGAGTTCAGTTGCAACAGCCACCAAGACAACCAAGAATCGATTTATTTCGACAACATCTCTTGGTATGGGACGGGACATGTCGCGCCGTCGATCCGCGACCCGCGCAAGGCCTACCGCAGGCTGTTCGGCACGCAAGAGGTGGACCAGGTTCGCAACATAACCGATCTCGTGCTGGAGGACGCCCGGTCGCTGCAGCGGGAACTTGGCCACGCCGACCGTGAGAAGTTCGCAGAGTACTTCGAGTCGATTCGCACGATCGAGAATCAGATGGACCGGTTCGAGCGCCTCAAGGGCGAGTTGCTAGAAGTGTCGATTCCCGAGCCGCCAGAGGCATACTTGCCGCGGGGAGCGTACATCCGCCTCATGTGCGACCTGATCGTGGTTGCGTTCCAGACGGGGCTGACGCGTGTCGCCTCGTTGATGGTGGGTCCCGAGCGCTGGAACACACCGTTCATGTTCGAGGGGCTCTTCGACAAGCCCATCAGCCATCACCTGATCTCCCACCAGCAGCAGGAATACGGGGACGAGCTGGAGAGCATAGATCGCTTCCACATGGCACAGTTCGCCTATCTCCTCGAGAGGCTCGACAGCATCCATGAGGCTGACGGCTCGACGTTGCTCGACAACACGGTCTTCACCTATGGATCGGGCCTGGGCGACGGCGCCACGCATCAGTACAACGATCTGCCGATCATCATCGCCGGCTCGGGCTCCGGCAAGTTCAAGCTTGGCCAGCACTTGCACTGCGCGGAGGGCACTCCGCTCGCCAATCTGTGGCTCTCGCAGGCCAAGGCCATGGGACTCGGGCTTGATCGCTTCTCGGACAGCACTGGCCTCATTTCCCAGCTGCTTGTCTGAGCGGTGCTAGCGGCCCGCGCCGGGCATGGGGCCGGCCGACTTCTCGGGCCGCGCTGGCCCGCAATCCGGACCTGCTTTGGGCAGCGGCTATCGTATGGAAGGACCGCCGGGCTTCGCGACAGGCCCGCGCTGACCTGTCCGTGACAAGGAGCAAGACAACAAGTGGCCTTCTTTGAACTGAGGCAATACAAGGTACGCCAGGGCAAGATGGACGAATGGGTCCGGATGATGGACGAAGAGATCATCCCCTTCCAGACTTCCAAGGGAATGGTGATAACCGGCAACTTCAGAGGAGAGTCGGACGATTCCGTCTATTTCTGGATACGCCGCTTCGAGACCGAAGCGGAACGCGAACGGCTCTACAAGGCTGTCTACGAGAGCGAATTCTGGACTACCCGAATGCGGCCGCGCATACCAGAGTTCCTAGACCGCGAGCAGTCCGTCATCACCAGGGTCGTCCCCACATCCCGCTCTCCGATGCAGTAGCGCCCAGTTCCGGAGACTTGGAATGACCGCCACTGCGGGCAACGAGATAGCCTCCCGGCTCCCCTCTGAACGTTGGTCTGCGAGTTCCGGAAAATCTGACCGCCCAAATTCCGGAAATTATGGCCGGTTCGTCTGGTCCTGACCGGCCCGATACTGCCCTATCCTCCAATTCTGGGAGTCCGAGTTCGGACTTCCGGGAACAGGAGGAGTTGATGTAC
>JAJEHF010000099.1 GCA_022823865.1 Bryobacterales bacterium | reverse complement strand
CGTGCCCGCGCCGATCTCGACCGCCCGCAGCGGGCGGCCTTCGGGCAGTCCCGCGACCGCCGCGCGCACGGCCTCGGCGGCCATGCGGTTCAGCGCCCGCATGGCGGCCGACTCGCGGTACAGGCTCGCCGCTCCCGGCTCGCCGCCGAACAGCAGGTCCAGCCCGTCGGCGCGGCCGCGGAGCACCTCGGCGAGCGACTCCCCGCAGCGGCGCAGCACGCCCAGCTCGATCGAGTCGGCGGCGAGGCCTGGGCCGGCCTCGCGCTCGGCGGGCCATTCCGGCTCGGCTGCCACGTGCCAGCCGCCTGCCGGGTCCCGTCCCAAGACCCCCATCTCCTCCAGCAACGCCAGCAAGCGGCCGAACAGCTGGCCGTGATCCTCCGTCACCTTCAGCCTGCGGCGCAGCTCGCCCGTCTCGAAACGCTCTCCCGGACTGGGCCGCCAGCCCAGCTCCCGGAACCCGCGCAGCAGCAGCCGGCGCGACTCGCGCTCCAGCGCGCGCCCCAGCGCCGCGAGCCACACAGCGTCGCGGCCCTCCGCCGCGAGGTAGCCCTCCAGCGTTCCCAGGCCGCTCTCGATCTGCTCGGGCCCGGCCAGGAAGCTCGCCTCCCGGGGTCCCACCGGTGCCCCCTCGCGCCACGCCACCTCGTGCAGCGTCTCCTCCGCCCGGTGTCCCGCCAGGGCCGCCCGGCTCGCGCGTCTGAGCGCGAAGCCCTCGATGCGCGCCAGCTCCTCGCCCGTCTCCGTGTAGAGCCACAGGTCGGCCCTGCGCGCGCCCCCTTCCTCGCCGCGGTCGAGCGCCCGGCAGAAGACGCGCTCCGGCAGCGCCTCGCGCAGCACGAAGCGGTCCCAGCCGGCCGGCAGCCACGTGCCCCCCGCTTCGGCCACTTCCGCGATGCCGCCCAGCACCTGGACACAGGCGTCGAGCAGGGCCGGATGCGCGAGCAGATCGCGCCGGTCCGTTCCCGCCGGCAGCAGCGCCTCGCCCAGCGCTTCGCCGTGCCCCGACCAGAGCCGGGCCAGGCCGCGGAAGGCCGGCCCGTACTCGAACTCGCCGAGGCCCGGCTGGGCCTCCCCCTCCGGCTGCGCCAGGCCGCGCTGCAGCGCGCCGAGGTCCGCCGGTTCGGACGCGGCTCCCGCAAGCGCTGCCCAGCGGCCCTCGGCATGGGTCTCCCACTGCCCCCCGGCAGCCCTGCCGACGACCTTCCAAGCGCGGTCCTTGCCGAGCACCACCTGAACGAGCCGGCCCTGATTACTCGTCAACACCAGCGGGCGCTTGATCGCGGTCTCCTCGAGCACGACGGGAAGTTCGTGGTGCGTTTCCCGCAGCGCCTCGCTCACCTGCGCCGCGTAGAGCGCGCCCGGCGCCACCACTTCGCCAAACACCCGGTGGTCTGCCAGCCATGCCGGATCCCGGGCGTGCAGCTGCCGCTCGAACGAGTGCTCGCCGTCCGGGGAATCCCGCTGCACGCCGAGGAGCGCGTGGCCCGCCTCCGTCCCCTGATGCTGGGAAGGAGGGATCCAGTAGCGCTCCCCTTGAAAGGGATAGGTGGGCAGCGAGACCCGGCGGCGAACTTCACCGGCGAAGAGCTCTTCAAAGGCAATGTCGAGACCCGCCTCGTACGCACATGCCAGTGCACCGACAAAGTCTCCGTTTCCGCTTCCGTTGCGCCGCTGGCTCGAGATCGCGGTCGGCTTCTCGCTGTGCGGCCAAGCGAGCGCCGCCATCGGTCCCAGCACTCCGTGCGGCCCTATCTCAAGCAAGAGACCCGCCTCCAAGGCCGCCAAGGTTCGTATCGCTGTGGCGAACTGGACCGGTTCGCGCGCGTGGCGACACCAATACGCTCCGTCGGGCGCGCCCTCTAGCACCCGCCCTGTTAGATTGCTAATCAGGCGCACTGAAGGTTCCGAGGCCTCGGGCGCGGCCGCTGCCAATTCCGCCAGCACTGGGTCCATCAGCGCGCTGTGGAAGGCGTGGCTGGTCCGCAGGATGTCCACCCGGATGCCGGCTTGGGATAGGTTCTCGCCTAGAGCGGCGACCGCATCCCTAGGGCCGCTCACCACTTGGTGCGTACCGTTGTCGGCAGCCAGCGAGACGCCCTCCGGGAGCGCGTCGCGCACGTGGTCCGCGGAAGCGAACACCGCCGCCATCGCCCCGTCCTCGGCAAGCGAACCCATCAGTGCGCCGCGATGCGTGGCGAACCGCATCCCGGTTTCGAGGTCGAACGCACCTGCGGCGGCCACCGCCGCGATCTCTCCCACGCTGTGTCCGAATACGACATCGGGCCGGACCCCAACACTGGCCCACAGCGCGGTGAGCCCGCTCTCCAGTGCATAGAGCGCAGGCTGCGTCCATTCGGTGCGGTCCAGCCTTGCGGAGTCCTCAAAGATCACCTCGAGCAACGATGCGCCGCGCTCCGCGCGGAACACTTCTTCGCACCGGTCCATGGCCGCCCGAAACACCGGCTCGGTCTCGTAGAGCTCGCGGCCCATACCTGCCCACTGGCTCCCCTGTCCGGTATAGAGAAAGGCGACTGGACCTCGCCGTGCGGCAGCGACCGGGTCCCCCGCTTCCGCAATCCGTCGAAGTCCCGATCTGAGGGAGGCGGCATCACGAAACGCCACCGCCGCACGGCATTCGAGGTGGCTGCGCCCGGTTCCGGCCGTCCACGCCGCATCGGCTAGCCAAGAGGCCACCTGTCCGCTTCCGGGCATGTGGCGCAAGTGCCTCCGGGCGAGCTCGCGTAAGGCCCCGTCGGTGGCACCAGAAAGCGGAAACACCCGAAACGCTCGTACAGAGTCGTCCTGCTCGCCCTTTGGCGCGCTTGGAGACTCCAGGACAATGTGTGCGTTAGTGCCTGAATACCCGAACGAGCTGACCGCCGCCCGCCGCGGGCGTCCCGCTTCCGTCCATGGTGTCGCCTCGCGGACCACCGCAAGCGGGAGATTCTTCCAGTCCAGCCGCGGGTTGGGCTCGTCGAAGTGCAGGTTGCGCGGGAGCAGGCCCTCGCGCATCGAGAGCAAAACCTTGATCACCCCAGCGACCCCCGCGGCGGCCTCGAGATGACCTATGTTCGTCTTCACCGACCCCACCAGCAGCGGACGATCCGACTCCCGAGCCTCCCCGTACGCCGAAGCCGCGGCCTCGAGCTCGATCGGATCCCCGAGTGGAGTGCCCGACCCGTGCGCCTCGAGATAGTCCACCGAAGCGGGTTCGACGCCCGCCCGCTCCAGCGCTTCCCGGATCACGCGCTCCTGGGCGTGCCCGTTCGGTGCCGTCAGCCCCGCGCTGGCTCCGTCCTGGTTCACCGCGCTGCCCAGGATCAGGCCCAGCACCTGCCGACCCGCGGCCCTCGCGTCGGACAGCCGCTCGAGCGCCAGAAGCCCGCACCCCTCACCCCTCACGTACCCGTCCGCTGCTGCGTCGAAGGTCTTGCACCGGCCGTCCGGCGCCAGTATCCCCGCCGCCGCGAACGCGTCCGTCAGCTGCGATGTCAGGATCGTGTTCACGCCTCCCGCCAGAGCTAGGTCGACCTCACCCCGCTCCAGGCTGGCGATCGCTTGGTGGATCGCCACCAGAGATCCCGAACACGCCGTGTCCATTGCGATCGCCGGGCCCTCCAAGCCAAGCGTGTACGCCACCCGCCCGATGGCCGCTGCAAAGCTCGAGCCCGTAGAGCGATAGAGGCCCGGCGCGGTCTCCGCCGCTAGGCTCTGGTAGTCGTTCGTGAACATCGCGGCGTACACGCCGGTCCGGCTTCCTTTCAGGCGTCCGGGCGCAATTCCCGCATGCTCGAGCGCCTCCCAGGCCACTTCTAGGAGGAGCCGCTGCTGGGGGTCCATCAGTTCCGCCTCCCGCGGCGCGATCCGGAAGAACTCGGCGTCGAAGCGGTCGAGCTCTTGCAGGTATGCCCCCCAAGCGTCCGCTTGCCGACCGCCGCCTGCCCCCGCCAGCGCTCCGCCGGGGCGGCCGCGCGTCACTAGGTCGCGACCCTCCGCCAAGCTCCGCCAAAACTCGTCCGCTCCGCCGCCGCCGGGCAAGCGACAGCCGATTCCCACGACCGCGATTGGATCCCGTCTCTCAACCCGTTTCTGAGAGCTTCTTCGGGCCCGAACCGGCTCCTTCGGCCGGGCCGGGATGCTCAACCGATCCGCCACGTGGGCTGCCAGCTGCGCCGCATTCGGCTGCGCGAACATCTCCGCCTGGGACACCGCGTAGCGACCGCCGAGTGCTCGGTTCAGGCGGTTCCGAAGCTCCACAATCTGGAGCGATTCAAGGCCCAGCTCGAAGAAGCTCGCTTTCGCCGCAGGAGGAGCATCCAATCGCGCAAGGCCCTGTGCTTCCCGGACCAGCAGCGCTTGGAGGCTGCGTCTCCGCAACGACGGCGAGGCGTCCGCACCCAGGAGTCCGGAGTCGACGCGTTCCGCGTCCTCCGTGCCGTCTTCCGGCCCGTCGATCCGGTACCGTCCTCCCCCGAACGGATATCCTGGCGCGGAGACCTGCCGGGGGCGGTCCCCGCCGAAGCGGCCCGCCAGAGATACGGGAGCCCCCGCCTCCCAGGCCCGCGCGATCGCCCGGCATGCCCCCTCGTCTGCCCCCGCCGCTGCGGAGAGCGTAGGGATCACGAGCGGCGCCGGCGCATCCATAGGCCACGCCCCTTTCGCTGAACACGAAGCCTGGCCTGGCGGTCCCAATTCCAGAAGAATGCGGATCCCCAGATCCGCCAGCTTCCTGACCGCCGTGGCAAATTGCATCGGGCGGGTCTGGAGACGCCAATACTGTCCGTCCAGATCCTCCGGCCCCTGTACCACACTGCCGGTCCCGCTACTCACTAAGGGCACTGAGCCGGGCCTTGGATCCAGCGCGCTGCCTGCCTGTTCGATGGCGTCTAGAATCGGATCCGTCAGGTCATGGTGCGCTGCCTCACTCATCGGCAGCGGTGCCGTCCGTGCCCCTTCCGCTTCTAGCCGCCCCAGCACCTGGGCCAAGACTTCCCGCGAACCGCGCAGCACTAGGTGCTGACCGTTGTCGGAGGCGACCGAAAGCCCCCCGCCGTCCGCCCCGCTTCCAAGCTCCGGGATCCGATCGGCTGCCTCTTCAGCGGTCAGGAAGACCGCACCAATCCCCCCCCCCGCACTCCACGGCGCTATCAGCCGGCCCCGCTCAATCGCGAACCGCATCCCCTTCTCGAGGTCGAGCATCCCCGCTGCGTGCGCGGCCGCCACCTCGCCAACACCGTGGCCGAGCACCGCCGACGGACGGATCCCTGCTTCGCGCCAGAGCGCCGCCAGCGCAGAACCCAGCGCATAGAGCGCCGGTTGCGCCCAGTTCGTCGCTTTCAGGTTCCCCGCCGCTTCATCCTCCCCGAACATCAACGGCAGCAGGCGCACTCCACACTCCTCCTTGAAGAGTGCGTCGCAGCGGTCTAGCACCTTCCGAACCGCCGCCTCGCTCTGGTAGAGCGTCCTGCCCATTCCGACCCACGGGGCGCCCTGCCCTGGGAACACGAATGCCACCTTCGGCGAGGGTTCCGAGTGCATGGCGCGCTCGCCTGCCTCCACCTCCGCGAGGGCCGAACAAAGCTCCGCCGCGTCGCGAAATACCAGCCCGGCCCGGACCCCGAAGTGGGTCCGTCCCACCGTCGCCGTCCATGCCAGGCTGTCGAGCCGCTCCGCCCCGCCATCCGAGAGCCACAACCGGTATCGGCCCGCCAGCCGACCGAGCGCCTCGGGCGTCTTGGCGGCAAGCGGCAAGATCCGTGCGCGACCCTGCTGCTCCGCCGCATCCTTCCGCTGCGGATACCCCTCCACCAACACATGCGCATTCGTCCCGGACAGACCGAACGAGCTCACCGCCCCGCGCATCCGGCGCCCCCTCCGCCGGGGCCAGCGCGTGGGCTCTGTTACGACCCGGACCGGAAATTCCCCCCACTCGATTCGCGGATTTGGTTCGTCGAAGTGGAGTTGGCGCGCGATCACGCCTTCCTCCAGCGCGAGCACTAGCTTGATCAGCCCCGCGATCCCCGCCGCTTCCTCCAGGTGGCCCACATTTGTCTTCACCGAACCCAGCAGCAGCGGACGCTTCGGTGACCGCCCGCGCCCATACACCCCGAGCGCCGCCTCGACCTCGACGGGATCCCCTAGCGGCGTCCCGGATCCGTGACCCTCTAGATAGTCCACATCCGACGGAGCCCAGCCCGCACGCTCCAGCGCCTCCTCAATCAAACGCGTCTGCGCCCGACCGCGCGGCGCAGTCAGACCTGCGCTTGCCCCGTCTTGGTTCACCGCCGACCCGCGGATCACCCCCAAGATCCGGCGTCCCGCCGCCTCTGCCCGGGCGAGCGGCTCGAGCACCACGATTCCGCAGCCTTCGCCGCGCACGTAACCCTGCGCAGACGCTGCGAAAGAGCGGCACCGGCCGTCCCCCGCGAGCATGCCGCCGTTCGCGAACACCTCCGTGCGCGTCGGGGAGAGGATCAGATTCACCCCGCCTGCGAGCGCCAGGTCCGCTTCGCCCCGCTCGAGGGCGAGTATCGCCTGATGCACTGCCACGAGCGACGACGAACTCGCCGTATCGACCGCTAGGGCCGGGCCTTCGAGCCCCAGGGCGTAAGCGATGCGGCCGATCGCGGCATTCAGGCTGTTGCCGATTGCCGCGTACATGGTTGCCGCCTCGTCTGCGGGAAACCGCTCGCGGTAGCCGCTGTCGCCGACCCCCGCGAACACGCCCGTCCTGCTGCCGGCTAGGTCGCCGGGCGAAATAGCGGCATTTTCGAGCGCGTGCCAGCTCACCTCAAGGAGGAGCCGGTGCTGCGGATCCATGAGGCGCGCCTCGTTGTCCGAGATCCCGAAGAATGCCGCGTCAAACCGATAGGGATCCTCGACGAACGCGCCGTATCGACGCGGATCCGGCAGGGGCCGAACGTCCCGGAAAAGGTCCCCGATGCGGCCTCGGCCCGAACCCGGCTCCCCCTCGGCGACAGCGTCGCCGCCAGATTGCAGGAGCTCCCGGAAGCCCTCCAACCCCTCGCCTCCGGGGAACCGGCACGCTACCCCCACGATCGCGACCGGCGCACCGGGCGAGCGGACGTTATCAGGCACCATGACTGAGATAGTTTAATCGTTGAAGCCGAGCAGCGCTGACCGAGCGCTTGAGAGGGTCTGACCCGTCAGGGTCAGGACTCGGAATGGCGGGAAGTGGCGCAAGGGAGACCGCGGTGCTGCAGAGACGGTAGCTGAGACGCGATCAAGGGTTCTCGGCTGCGGAGTGTCCACTCACACGTGTAGGGGCGATCGCGCGGGGAAGCGCGCGAATGCAGACACATCCGGGTCCGTCATTTCCCGCTTGAAGCCTTGGAATCCCCACGAATGTCTGTCAATGGACACTTAGCGCAAACCAGCGGCTTTGGGCTGATGCCGCTGGCCCCGCCGTCGGCCCGGCGATGACCGGAAGTCCCAGACTGTGCCTCGGTGCCTCTCAGATGGCACCGCACTCCTCGACGAACTCCACAAATCGGGCCGCGCATTCCTCCGGCCTCTCAAGAAAGAGCATGTGCGTGGCGTCAGGGACGAAATCGTAGGAACAGGCCATGATTTCATCCAAGCGGAAGCTGGGCAAGAAGGCGTAGGGGAGCGTGGGGTCCGCCCCAAGGACCTTCACCGGACAGCGCATCTCCTCGAAGTTAACGAGAACGGTGAAGGCGGCGAGGTACTCCACGATGCGCGCCTCGTACGTGCGGGGGCACCGAAGCACAAAACCGCGGGCGTCCGGATCCCAACGCAGGGTGGCACGGGCAGCAAGCTGGCAGGCGCCGTCTACGGTTTGCTTGTAGAACGGCGACCAGCGGAACAACTCGGCGCACTGCTTGAGGCTCTCGAAGCGAACCTCACGCCGACGGGTCCTGCGGGCGATCAACTCGGAGGCGGCGTGGAATTGCTCGAACGTGATTCCGGGTCTGCAGATTGGCGGATCGAGCAGAAAAAGGCCTGCGTACTGCTCGCCCCGGGACGCCGAGAGGCAGGCCGCCAACGCCGAAAGGGAGTGATACAGTCCCATCATCGGCTTCGCTCCGAACCGCCGCTGCACCTCGCGAGGTATGACCTCGAAGTCTTCGATGAATCGCGGCACATTGTGCTGCGCAATGTCTCCTACGGGGTTCCAGCCGTGGTTTCGGAGGTCAAATACGATCACCTCGAACGTGTCGAGAAAGCGGCTCCATATGGGGTAATACATGTCGACCGCAAACCCGTTTCCGTGGCTCATCAGCAGCCGCGGCCCCTCGCGGTTCCCATGGCGCCTGAGCAGGACGACATTCCCGTCCGGGAGCCGCACCTCCTCAACTTGGGCCGGCTTGGGCACCTCAAAGGGTGTATGGGGCGTTGCCGTCTTCAACTGATTCATGCTAAGTCACGGCCGGAGGGCGAGGAGTCCTCCAGCCCGCCCAGCCTCGAACAGCCTGTGGCAGGAGTCCTGAATGAGCTGATCGGTTCGAATCCACAGCATCTCGATCCCAGAATGAATGTCCAGCGGCTTGTAAGCGACCGATTTGGGATGCATCAACACCCCTGAAATGGCGCTTGACAGCTTCGACAAGCGAAGTTCTCTAGACCATCGAAACTTGCCACAGGCTACCAACGTCGGCCATCGCGTTGCGCCGCTCGCTCAGGTTCCGGCAACCACCCGGCCAACGCCGAGATTGACTAAACGGTACGACGCTGACAACCGCCCTCCAGCATGGGCATGGCGGGACCGTCTCGCTAGGGCTAGTCCAGCAGGGCCATGAACCCGCCCGTGCCCTTGGCGTTCATGATGCTCTCGGGCGTGAGTTCCTTGCCAAACTCCGCGTTGACGCTGTTCAGGAACGCTTGTGCCTGCAGCGACGAATACCCGAGTAGGTCCTGCACTTCCTCCCAATCCACCTCGGAATCGGGATTCTCTAGGTCGAGGAGCTCTTGGACCCTCTCCCAGTCCACGTCTTGATCGGGCTTCTTGTTGTCGAGCAGGAGCTCGAGCAGGCGGTTCTTGGTAGTCATGGTCGGTGATCTCCTTGAAGTTGAACTGAATCGATTGATGAACCCAAGCAACGAGCGGGCGTTCCAGCACACTCGGGGGTTGTTCTCTTTCCGTGAGTATACACACCTGTAGCGGTGAGCACGGGCTGTGTTGCACCATGCTCGATTCCGACCGGACTGCACTCGGAGACGGACGGACGGGGCGTACCATCCTTCGCATGCTGAGGGTCCGCTTGGATCCTTGGTGGGATTCGCGGCGGACCACTTCCGCGCGAGGTTGCCGGTAGAGGCTCGGGCCGTTCGAAGTCACAGGCCCGTGGCGGGGGACCAACGGGATATCAGCATGTCGCCTTCGTTCTCGGCAACGACCGGCCAGGCCCCTCTGTAGCAGGCCAGTTACGACCCGGAAAGCACCCGCCTGTACGCCTCCGTCGGGGCCGCGTCCGGCCCAAGCAGGTCGACATGAGCCAATTCGTCCGGTGCGGGGCACCGCTGTACACTGTGGATGTAGTGGAGGACAGGCTGCCGACGCGCAACTGGGGTTTTGCAACTTGCTGCTAGGCTGTCGGGGCGAGGCCTGTCCAGACGAAGGTCCAACAGTGAACCTGACTGCACAGTTCGCTGGGGAAGAGCGCATTCGGCGGGGGCGGGCCTTCCGGGCGGAAGGCGAGACGGGCTCGCGCCCGGGCACAGTCAATGCCACCGCCGAGGTTCAGGACTCCTGCGGTCAGGGGGGACTTCCGTCTTTCGCCTCTGGCGGTGGACCTGTTCTGGCAATCCGAAATCTAGGGAATCCGGGTGCGAGACGTGGTCCGCACTCCTCGCACCTCGCTCCGCGAGGGCAGCTTGGTCCACGCCTTGCGCAACCGAGGTCGGCTCCAGTTGCGCGATCTGGCACTGCCGCGAGCCCAGCGGGACTCTATTCTGATCCGAGAAGGACTCGACAAAGGCTGCCTGATCTGCCTCTCGCGGCTCGGCGTGGCAGTGAACGGAATGTCGGTGCGAACTGCTGACGGCGACGGCTCGACCAGGGCTGAAGCCGGGAATGGAGACGACGCATGAAGGCGATGATCGGCTGGTTCGCACGCAACTCGGTGGCGGCGAACCTGCTGCTGGCGGTGATTCTCGCCAGCGGGGCCATCACCCTCCCCGATCTCAAGGAGGAAGTGTTCCCCGAGATTTCGCTCGACATCATCACTATCACGGCCGAGTATCGCGGGGCATCGCCGGAGGACGTGGAGGAGGCGATCTGCCTGCGCGTGGAGGACGCCGTGCAGGGCGTCGACGGGATCAAGCAGATGACTGCAACCGCCAGCGAAGGGCGCGGTTCTGTCCGGCTCAGATTGCTCGCTGGCTACGACGTGCAGCAAGTCCTCGAAGACGTGAAGATGAGCGTGGACGCGATCGAGACCTTCCCCGAGGATGTCGAGCCGCCGACCATCCAGCAGCTCACATCCCGTTCCCAAGTCATCAACGTGGTCCTTTCGGGCCAAACGGACCTGCGTACGCTCAAGCGGCTAGGCGAGCGGGTACGGGATGACTTGACGGCCCTGCCGGAGATCTCGCAAGTCGAACTGCTCAACATCCCGCCCTACGAAATCTCGATCGAGGTTTCCGAGGAAGCGCTGCGCCGGTGGGGGCTGACATTCGACAGAGTCGCCAGGGCCGTCCGCGAATTCTCGGTCGACCTGCCGGGCGGTTCCGTCAAGACGAGAACGGGGGAAATCCTGTTCCGCACCAAGGGCCAAGCCTACTCCGGCGAGGAATACGAGAACCTGCTGCTGCTGACAAGTTCGGGCGGGAAGAGAATCCTCCTCAAGGATGTCGCGACCGTGATCGACGGCTTCGAAGACGTCACGGTCGGCGCCACGTTCGACGGCGAGCCCGCGGTGACGATCAAGGTGTTCCGCGTTGGGGAGCAAAGCGCCGTCGAGATCGCCGAAGCAGTGTATGACTATGTCGATCGGTTCTCGGAAACGGCACCGCCAGGGATCAACATTGCCACGTGGCTCGACTCGGCCAGAATCCTCAAGAGCCGGATCGACCTGCTCGCGACCAACGCGCTAACCGGCTTGGTGCTGGTGTTCGTCGTGCTGGCGCTCTTCCTGCGCCTGCGGCTGGCGTTCTGGGTCACGCTCGGCATTCCGGTGTCCTTTCTCGGCTCTATCGCGATGATGCCAGTGTTCGGCGTCTCCATCAACATGATGTCGCTGTTCTCGTTCATCCTCGTGCTCGGCATCGTGGTCGACGACGCGATCGTCGTGGGCGAGAACATCTACAGCACGCAGACGCGAACCGGAAAGGGAACCAAGGCCGCGATACAGGGAACCTACGAAGTCATGGTGCCCGTTACCTTCGGCGTGCTAACGACGATGGCCGCCTTCACGCCGATGCTGTTTGTGCCAGGAGTGACGGGCAAGATCATGTGGGTCTTTCCCCTGATCATCCTGCCGACACTGTTCTTCTCGCTGATCGAATCCAACTTGATCCTGCCCTGCCACCTCGCTCGCTACAAGCGCCAGCCTGACACTGCCGGACGGCGCGCCGCCGCGCGCCTCTGGAACGGCTTATTCGACATCTTCTCGGCCGGGCTGGCTTGGTTCATCCGCAGCGCTTACCGGCCGCTGCTGCGCGGGGCTCTGGAATGGCGCTACCTGACTGTTTCGATCGCACTGTTTGCCGTGCTTGTCACGGTTGGGATGATCGGTGCCGGGGTCGTGAGGCCCGTCGTCTTCCCCACGGTCGAGTCGGACGCTGTCACCGCGTTCCTAACCATGCCACGGGATGCGCCCGTCGAATCGACTGTCGCTGGACTGGCCCGTATCGAACGAGCTGCGAACGAGCTGCGCCGTGAGTTCGCCGCCGAGGGCGAGGATCCAGTGCTGCACATGATGACCTCGATCGGCCAGCACCCTTACCGAGAATTGCAGGGCGGACCCGCGGCTTTCGGCGGTGCCATCGGGGGCGACTACCTTGGCGAGGTCTGCATTGAATTGATAACGGCCGAGTCCCGCGCCGCGTCGTCCGAGGAGATCGCTCACCGCTGGCGGGAGAAGGTCGGCCAAGTGCCGGGAGCCGTTGAACTGTCCATCGAGGACGACATGATCGGTGTTGGAACGGCGGTCGACCTAGAGTTCACGGGAGCAGATCTTGACGCCATTCGCGAGGTTGCCGAGGTCGTCAAGGCCAGACTGGCCGAATATCCCGGGGTGGTCGATGTCACGGACACCTACCGGGCCGGCAAGCCGGAAATTCAACTCTCTCTGACTCCCGAAGGCGAGGCACTGGGAATGACTCTCCAGAACTTGGGGCGGCAGGTCCGGCAAGGCTTCTTCGGCGAGCAGGCGCAACGGGTCCAGCGAAACCGCGATGACGTGCGCGTCATGGTGCGTTACCCCCAAGTAGACCGCCGCTCAGTCGGCGACCTCGAGCAGATGCGCGTCCGCACGCCGGACGGCGACGAAGTTCCGTTCTCGACGGTTGCCACGGGAGCGATGGGCCGCGGCTCGTCGACGATCACGCGGACCGACCGCCGCCGATCCGTCAACGTCCAGGCCAAGGTCGACGAGTCGGTGACGACGGGCGGGCAAGTGGCCTCTGCGCTGGAATCTCAGGTCCTGCCAGGGCTGATGGCGCAGTACCCGGGGATCAGCTACTCGTTCGAGGGCGAAGAGGCAGATTTCGCCGAAGGGATGGAGGGCCTCACAAAGGGATTCGCGATCATCATGTTCGTCATGTTCGGCATGCTCGCGATTCCCCTGAAGAGCTACTGGAAGCCGGTCATCATCCTCAGCGCCGTGCCCTTCGGGATGGTGGGGGCGATCTGGGGCCACGCTCTCCTCGGTCTGGAACTGAGCTTCCTGTCGATGTGCGGGATGGTCGCGCTCGCGGGGGTCGTGGTCAATGACGGCTTGGTCTTGGTTGCCTTCATCAATAGGAAGAGCCAGACCTGCAGCTCGCTGAAGCAAGCCGTGCAATTGGCCGGCGAGGCGCGCTTCCGCGCAATCGTGCTGACGTCGCTGACCACCGCTGCGGGCGTCACACCGCTGATGCTTGAGAAGAGCCTGCAGGCGCAGTTCCTGATCCCCATGGCAGTCGCGCTCGCATCCGGGGTCCTGTTCGCGACGATGGTGACCCTTATATTGGTTCCCGCGCTGTACTTGGTCTTGGAAGATGTGCGCATGTCCTTCCGGTGGCTGCTACGGCGTGAGGGACCACCGCAGTACCGGCCGATTCCGGCCGCAGCCAGCCACCGGTCGGCGTCCGGCGACTAGCCTGAACTTCATCCCGAAAACGCAAGCTAATGCGTTCTTTCAGAGTAACTGCTCAGGCCCTTTTTTGACTATGTGTCTTGTGGCCTGAGATCACGCGCAGCAATGCTTGCGCTGGTTGGGGCCTGGTAGGTTTCGAACGGTTGCTCGTGGCGGGGTCCTGTCTCTGAGCGGGAACCGTTGTGAGC